>NZ_JAJJZF010000016.1:0-102769 GCF_020966275.1 Pseudoalteromonas sp. MB41
TCGAAGAAAGCACTGGTATAACCGAGTGACCAACTGTTTGCTGTCATCGTTTTTAACACTTCTACCTTAAATGCTTGAGAATAAGGTTTGTGAACAGACCTGAAGCTTTCAGCGCCATGAATTCGATAAATAGCGGTCCAATATCGGACCTGCCTATCTGTAACATTAAATCTGTTACTTACTGTCGAAGAGCTTTCAGACAAAGCGAGCTCTGCTATTTTGAGCTTAAAAGCTCGATGATGTTTGGACATAAAAAGACCCCCAGTAATTGGAATGTCCAACTATTGGGGGTCACTTCAAATGTCGGCTTTTACAGATGATCTGATAATTATTTTTCTGCTCGACCCATAAACTTATGTTCAGCAGTATTAATACGAATACGATCGCCCGTTGAAATGTGCTCTGGTACTTGAATCGTTAACCCAGTAGTTAAACGCGCAGGCTTCGAGCGTGCACTCGCAGAGGCACCTTTAATCGAAGGGTCAGTTTCTTCAACAACAAGTTCTACACTTGAAGGTAAATCGATACCAACAGGCGCGCCATCAATCACAATGACATGCACACCTTGTGTTTCTTCGTTAACGAATAAAATTTCTTCGCTAATTGCGTCTTTATTAAGGTTATAAGGCGTGTAATCTTCATTGTCCATGAACACATATTCTTCGCCATCAATATAAGAAAACATTGCTTCACGACGCGTCAAATCAGCAAGCTTTAACATGTCACTGTCTTTAAACGTCTCATCGACTTTACCGCCAGTAACAACATCGTATAAACGCATACGGTATAAGCTACCACCAGCTCGACCTTGCGGCACAGAACGCTGGATATCTTTTACTACTAAAACACGGCCATTGTATTCAATCGCTGCGCCTTTTTTTACTTCACTTGCCTTAGGCATGGGTGTATTCCTATCGTTTTTTGATGACAGAAATTTACCACGTAATGGCTTTTGTTCAATAAAAATTTGCAGTTTTCCATCACCCGCATTATTTATCCTAGTTTTCAGCAAATTATAAAAATAGATATCTCCAAACTTAAAAATTCTGCTATGTTTATAACTACGAAAAATGACTTCAAGGATTGGATCATGAATCAACACACAGTACACGAATATTTAATGAAAAAGCCATTGGTGATGATCACCCAACCATTTGGCCAAGATGTCGATGTTTATAAGGTTAACCATAAAATGTTTGCCACTCTCGTAGAGGGAAAAGAAGGCCAAATTGACGATGAAGGTAACCTTGTTTGGTGGTTAAATTTAAAATGCGATCCTGATGAAGCCCAAGCATTGCGAGATATTTTCCCATCCGTGGTCCCGGGTTATCACATGAATAAACGTTTATGGAATACCGTTATTTTAGATGGCACAGTACCACAAGGGGAGATTGAACGTATGATTGATAATTCGTTTAATCTAGTGGTCGCAAACATGCCTGAAAAAGACAGAAAAGCGATTGAGTTGCACCTTTAACCTCTTCGCTAGTTACATCAGCACTGATCACAGGGTGTGATCAGTGCGATTCAAATAAAAATGATGATCGGTATACAAAATACCCCCTATCATATAAGCATCAGGCTGTTTTTCAATTAACTGAAAACCACATTTCTCCAGCACTTTTTCTGAACCGACATTGCCCTCAGTGACCACGGCTTTAAATTCACAAACGCGGTGTTCGCGAATAGCATAATCAAGCACCGCTTTTAATGACTCAGTAGCATAACCACGGCCATGAAAGTTTGGCAGTAGCAAATAGCCTACTTCTTGGCTATTTGGCACAGTGGATGACGTAAACCCTGTCACCCCGACTTCTTTGCCCGTGCAGGTTTCGACTATCACCAAACACAACGGCGTATTGCCACCTGGTGACCAAGGCTTTAAGCGTTCATTAAACTTAGCGCGTACATGTGCTTCAGAGGGTTTATCAAAGCACTTTTCAATCACATCAATATCGTTGTGTAATGCATAAAATAATGGCCAGTCATCGGCATTTAAAGGTCTTAAAGTTAATCGCGCAGTGGTGAGAGTCATGGTGATTAGTCGTTTGCTAAATAAAGTCTGTTATAGCAAATCACTCCCCTACTTTAAATACAACTTATAGCCAATACAGCAACAAAAAAGCCCTGTTCAATAGGAACAGGGCTTTTAGTATGAAGTCACTCGTTAACTAACAGCTTAACTTTTAGTTGTTTCAGCATTTGGCTCTTCTGAGGCTTGCTCATCTTCAACCACTTCTTTCGTTACTTCGACAGGGTCTAGGTGTGATTCCTGTTGTTCAACAACAGACTCTTCAGCACTTTGATAAAAATGCCCCTTATTCTCAGCCATTGCCTTTAATGTATCGCATGGCGTAAAAATAGGGTTATAGTTTGCAAATGTTGCCATTTCAGAGCTCACTTGCGCCGCCCCTAGCTTATCCATATAGCTAAATGGGCCGCCTAAGAACGGTGGGAAGCCGATACCAAAAATAGCCCCAATATCACCGTCACGTGGGCTGGCAATAATGCCATCATCTAAACAACGTACCGCTTCATTTAGCATTTGTGCCACACAGCGTTTGGCTATTTCGCTTTTATTTAGACGTGGCGAAGGAGTCACACCCAATAACTCGTAAACTGACTCATCCACTTTTTTATCTTTCTTGTCGTAAAGATAAAAACCACGTCCCGTTTTACGACCTAAACGTTTAGAATCGATTAAACGATTAAAGGCATCAGGGGCTTTAAAACGCTCACCCAATTCTTTTTCTAAAATTGGCGCAATTTTAGAGCCAATATCAATGCCAACTTCATCAAGTAAAGCTAATGGACCCACAGGGAAACCAAACTCAACAAGCGCTTGGTCAATCTTCTCAATAGGTTCACCCGCAAGCAGTAAATTAGCCGCTTCGTTTACATACGGCGCTAAAATACGGTTTACGTAAAAACCCGCCATGTCTTTCACCACAATCGGCGTTTTACCTTGCTTACGAGCAAAATTAACAACGCGCGCAATGGTGTCTTCAGACGTACCAGCGTGAGGAATTATTTCAACCAATGGCATTTTTTCTACAGGTGAGAAGTAGTGCAATCCTATTACATTCTCTGGGCGTGCAGCATTAGCGGCAATATGTGCAATCGGTAATGACGATGTATTACTTGCAAAAATCGTGGTGTCTTGGCACTCACGCTCAACATCGGCCACCATACCTTGCTTAAGTGCCAAATCTTCAAACACAGCTTCAATAACAATATCAATGTGTTTAAAGCCGCTGTAATCTGTCGTGCCTGTAATACGGCTCATGGTTTGTTGCAGCTCGGCTTTTGATAAAATACGGCGCTTTTGCTTTTTGTCTAATATCTTGTAGCTGTAGTTCATTGCATTACTAATGCCCTTTTCAGCCACATCTTTAATACGCACAGGCACACCCGCTTTAACAGCACTTACGTGGGCAATACCCGCGCCCATCAATCCGCCGCCAAGAACTGCGGCTTTACTAATGGCTGGTGCGTCATCATTACGCCACTCTTTTTTCATTTCAGTGGTTGCAAAGAAAATACCACGCAACGCTTTAGACTCGTCGCTCATAACAAGCGTTGCAAAGCCTTCTGCTTCTGTTTTGTATGCTTTTAATTGATCAAGTTCAACACTCGCACGCACGGCTTTAATAATTGCTAAAGGCGCAGGGTAATGACCGCCCGTTTTCTTAAGCACATTTTCTTGGGCTTTTTTGAAAATAATATTGCGGCCAAACGGGTTTGACTCTAACAATTGGCTCAAGCGGTCTAATTTAGGCTTGCTTACTTTCGCTTTCCCTTTAAGGGCAAACTCTTTTGCAACTTCAAGTAATACACTGTGCGGTACACAATCATTTACCAAGCCTGTTTTTTTCGCTTGTTTTGCACGTACTTGTTTACCTGTTAGCATCCATTCGAGCGCTTTTTGCAAGCCAACTAATTTAGGTAAGCGCTGAGTACCCCCACCCCCAGGTAATAAGCCTAGTTGTACTTCGGGTAAACCCAGCTTCGTGATGTCGCTGTCTGAACAGACACGATAATCACACGCTAATGCAAACTCTAATCCCCCACCAAGCGCCGCACCATGAATGGCACTGACTGTTGGGAATGGTAGTTTTTTCATATCGAAAAACGCTTGCTGACACATCTCGCTCAGCGCTAATGCATCTTCACGACTGTTTGCACTATCAAGCATTTTAATGTCGGCACCAGCAATAAAGTTATCGCTTTTACCACTAATAAATACCATGCCTTTAACAGCTTGTTGTTGTGCGTCTTTTAAGAGTGTTTTTAAATCTTCTGCGAAACTACTGCGCAGGGTGTTCATTTTTTCACCCGGCACATCAATTGTCACAACACCAACACCGTCATCACCTACCGATAAACTAAATACTGAATCTGTCATTACGCACTCTCCAATACAAAGGCTGCACCTAAGCCACCCGCTGCACAGGCAGTCGTTAAAGCAAGGCCGCCACCGCGACGATTAAGTTCATGTAAGCTTTGCGTGATCAGGCGCGCACCTGTTGCCGCAAATGGGTGACCGTAAGCAAGCGAGCCACCTAACACATTGAACTTGTCCATGTTAATTTCACCGATCGCTTTGCTGCGACCCAGCTTTTCTTGGGCAAACTTATCTGATGCAAACATTTTCATATTTGCCAGTGTTTGCGCTGCAAATGCTTCGTGCATTTCAATTAAATCTAAATCAGCTAATGTGATGCCCGCACGGTCAAGCGCGATGGGTGTTGAATGGGCTGGGCCCATAAGCATGTCTTCGTGCACACCGATTGCCGAAAACGCAAAGCTACGGACATAGCCTAAAATATTGTAACCCAGTGCTTTTGCTTTGCTTTCGCTCATCATAAGCACCGCAGCGGCCCCATCAGTTAATGGCGTTGAGTTTGCCGCCGTCACTGAACCGTGTTGGCGATCGAAGGCTGGTTTTAATTTAGCGTAACCTTCAATACTTGAGTTATGACGAATATTGTTATCTTGCTCGATGAAGCTCTTATACGGTGCAACGTGTGCCGTCATCACTTCGTCTTTTAATTTACCGTCGGCCCATGCTTGGCTCGCAAGCGTGTGTGAACGGTGCGCAAGTGCATCTTGGTCAGCACGGCTAATGTTATGCGTTTTAGCCATTTGCTCAGCTGTTTGACCCATAGATAAACCTGTAGAGTATTCCGCAACGGCTGGCGGTACCGGCATTAAGTCTTTTAAACGCAATTTAGAGAATATTTTTAAACGCTGCCCGAACGTACGCGCCTTGTTTAAATCAACTAAGCTGCCCGCTAATTTTTTGCTCACACCGATTGGTAATACAGACGATGAATCAGCACCGCCAGCAATACCAACCTGCACAGACCCCGCCATAATTGACTCGGCTACGTTGGCAATTGCTTGGAAACTTGTTGCACACGCACGTGATACCGAATACGCATCAACAGAGACAGGCATACCGGTACCAAGCACTATTTCGCGGGCAATATTAGGGGCTTCTGGCATTTGCACTACTTGCCCAAATACCAATTGATCAATTTCAGATTTATCGAAGTTAAGGCGCTCAAGCATTTCGTTGACAACTAACTTGCCCATATCAAGGGCTGGTACATGATGGAATGCTGTGGCTTGTTTTGCGAATGGCGTTCGTAAGCCGCTAACGATAGCGATACGATCGCCCTTTGCTGTTTTAAGTATGTTTTGCTCAGACATTTATGCTCTCCCGCTGACAGGTCTGACCTGTTTGTTTTTCCTGATTCTAAAACAACCCGTGTATGAATGCCAATAGTAAGTTACCAACCATAGGCTTTTTTCGACCTATTTACAAAAAATAGCACCATTTATATGCTAGGCTAAAAATCCTTAAAAAATAACGAACTATTTTAGGATTTTCTGTCTAACACTTGTGTTATGACTTTTGAATCCTTATAACTTGTTGATAGCGCCCCAATCACAGTATCGCTTGGATAATTTATCGGCACTGAATAGTGTTTATTGGCGCTTCACAAAAATGAACTTTGACTCACGCTTTTAGGACAGTCTTTTTATTATGGCAGTTAACGCATTTTCACAATTAAAATCATACTTAGACACGCAAATTATCGGCCAACCTCAATTAACTCAAGCACTGTTAATCGCTATTTTAGCGGATGGTCATTTATTGGTTGAGGGCCCGCCAGGACTTGCTAAAACGCGTGCTGTTAACGCGCTAGCTAAAGGCGTTGAAGGCAGTTTCCAACGGGTTCAATTTACCCCTGACTTGTTACCAGCAGATGTCACAGGCACCGATATCTATCGTCAGCAAACAAGCGAATTCGTCTTTGAAAAAGGGCCGTTATTCCATAACCTGATTTTGGCTGATGAAATTAACCGTGCTCCTGCAAAAGTGCAGTCTGCATTGCTCGAAGCGATGGCAGAACGCCAAGTAACCGTTGGCAAAAACACTTACCCGTTGTCAGACTTGTTTATGGTGATGGCAACGCAAAACCCATTAGAGCAAGAAGGGACTTACCCTCTGCCAGAAGCACAACTAGACCGCTTTTTATTACACTTAAGCATTGATTACCCGGGCGCTGAGCATGAGCTTGATATTTTGCGTCTGACGCGTGGCGAAGCAATTTCTGATAAACAAGCGAGTACAGAGCAAATTAGCCAAAGCGAATTATTTGCCGCCCGAAAAGCAATTTTAGGCTTATACCTTGCTGAACCGCTTGAAAAGTACTTAGTGCAATTAATTGTTGCAACCCGTGAAGCATCAGAACTTGATGAACAACTTGGCCGCTGGATTGAATACGGTGCCAGTCCGCGTGCCACAATCGCGCTTGATAAATGTGCCCGTGCACATGCATGGCTTGAAGGTCGCGACTTTGTTGCCCCCGATGATATCCAAGCGGTTCTTCACAATGTGTTACGTCATCGCATCATTTTGAGCTACGAAGCCCAAGCCGATGGTATTAGTAAGGATGACGTTATCAGTCGCATCCTAGAATTGGTTGCAGTGCCATAAACTATGTCTAGCCAATTTGATACAGCGGCGTGGTTAGCTGCAAGTCATAGTCAAGGCGTTAATTTATCACTCAAAGAGTTGATGTATTACAAAGCTAAGGCTCGCTTGCTTGAACTTGCGCCCAAAGTAAAAATCAAAAACAGCTTAGCTGGGCAATATCTTGCGCCTCATAAGGGGCGTGGGATGGAATTTGCCGAAGTGCGCCATTACCAAGCTGGTGATGATATACGCTCTATCGACTGGCGTGTAACAGCACGTACTGGCGAAACCCACACAAAGCTGTTTCAAGAAGAAAAAGAGCGTCCTGTTTTTGTCTTTACTGACTTTTCAAACTCGATGCTATTTGGCTCTCGGTTATTATTAAAGTCGGTGCAAGCTGCGCATATCAGTGCGCTGGTAGCATGGTCGGCCTGCCAACGAGGTGACCGCATAGGTGGTTTGGTGTTCAACCAACACAGTCATCATGAGCTAAAACCTATATCACGTGAAAAAGCAGTATTAAAGCTTTGCCATAATTTATGCGATATTCACAGCAACGCACTTAACAATATCGACAAAACAGCTTCCAGCTTATTCAGCGATAATCTCAAACGATTAAATCACTTAGCAAAGCCAGGAAGCCTTGTGTATATTGTTTCAGACTTTAATGCTCTTGATGAAGCAAGCTTTAAACAGCTTGAAATGCTCAGTAGACACTGCGAACTAATTGGTTGTCATATCAGTGACCCGTTTGAGCATCAGCTGCCGGCATTTAAGCAAACCGTCACTGTGTCTGCTAATGGCCAAGATTTAGCCCTACCATTAATGGACAAACAATTCCGTGAACGCTTCGCAAAATCAGCCGAGCACTCTTTTACTCAAAGACTAAAACGCTTACAGAAATCGGGGCTGAGTTTAATTTCATTCAGTGCAGCCACACCGCTTGAGCTGCAATTAGTGAGAAAGTAACAATGCAAACAAATCCGCTCGATGGCTTACATGATGTCATTGCACCCGCAGAGGTTGCGTGGTGGCCACTTGCGCCTATTTGGTGGCTAATAATCTCAATAGTCTGTGTGCTTTTGATTATTGGCTTGGTGCAGTTATATAAAAATAACCAATTTAAAAAAGCCAAAAAACAGGCTATTGAACTAAGTCGCACACTCGCAGATGACGACGTGCAGGCGCTGCATATCATTTTAAAACGCTTAACACGTCACTACTACACAGAACAATTAGCTGCTCAGCCTGTGGCACAATGGTCACAGAGTTTGTCACAGCTTAGCGGCGACACCTTTAGCTATGATGAATTAATGCAACTTTATCAACCAGACAATAACCATGCCGAGCTGGGTGTAAAATTACGCCATGCCATCAATAATTTTAAACTCAAGGAGTCTATTAATGTTTGAGTTTAGCTGGCCATGGTGCTTTATTTTATTACCTTTACCTTGGTTATTAAGCCGCTTAAAGCCGCTAAAGCAACAAGGTAACTTGCGTTTGCGTATCCCTGGATTTGCTAAGTTAGGCCTTAATAATCAAGCCGTACAAGACCACGGCCGCAAGGTATCGATAGTCGAGTGGATAATTTGGGCGCTATTGGTTATCGCTATTGCCAATCCAACATGGCTTGATGAACCAATTACCTTACCAAATGAAGGCCGCGATATCATGCTGGCAGTTGATTTATCAGGTTCGATGACAGAGCAAGATATGGCGTATCAAGGACAATATGTTGACCGGCTGACCATGGTAAAAGCGGTACTCAGTGACTTTATAGAGCAACGCCAAGGCGACCGCTTAGGACTGATCTTATTTGGTGATACCGCCTTTTTACAAACCCCACTAACCCGCGATGTAAAAACAGTAAGCCAAATGCTCAGCGAAGCCCAAATTGGGTTAGTTGGCCGTGCCACAGCGATTGGTGATGCTTTAGGGCTGTCGGTAAAACGGTTTGCCAACAAAGACGAAAGTAACCGTATTGTGGTGTTGTTAACAGATGGCCAAAACACTGCAGGCAACCTTGACCCTGATGACGCGCTGTTACTTGCCCGTGAAGAGGGAATAAAAGTGTACACCATAGGCGTAGGTTCCGATAACCCTCGCGGTTTTAGCTTATTTAACATGGGCGGAATGAGTGGCGGTAATCTAGATGAGGGCTTACTAAAACGCATTGCAGAACAAACCGGTGGTCTCTACTTTAGAGCGAAGGATGTCGCAGGGCTTCAGCAAATCTATAAAGAGCTCGATAAACTGGAGCCTATCAGCAGTGATGAACAAACATTCCGCCCGCAAGTCTCCTTGTTTTATTTACCCTTACTTGCAGCGTTGGGCATTATTGCACTTGCCTTGCTTGTTAATTTTATTCGCCAATTTAAACGGGAGGTCTAAGCATGGATTTTGAGTTTATTCGCCCTACCCTACTTTGGTTATTGCTGCCTGCATTGATTATTTTTAGCGTGCTATTTGTACGAAATAAAAAGCATGCTCCAGCTGATTTAATTGCACCGCACCTTGCACAATTTGTTATGAGCGAAAGTCACAACAAACAAAAACAACCACTCTGGTTGGTGGCGTTATTTAGCCTGCTTGCGATTGTTTTTTCGGCCGGCCCAAGCTTTGAGAAAAAACAGGTGCCCGTGTTTCAAGCAAAAAATGCACGCGTTATCGTCATGGATATGTCGTACTCAATGTTCAGTACCGACATAGCCCCCAGCCGATTAGTACAAGCGCGTTTTAAAGCACTTGATATGATTGAGCTATTTAAAGAGGGTGATACTGCACTTGTGGCCTATGCGGGGTCAGCATTTACTATTTCGCCTTTAACTAATGATGCCAGCACGTTAGCGAATCTGATTCCAAGTTTGAGTCCAGATATTATGCCAAGCAAAGGGTCAAACGTGATTGATGGCCTTGAAAAAGCCGATGATTTACTAAAGCAAGCCGGGTATTTAGACGGTGACATTATTTTGGTAACCGATGGTATTGATCAACTCGATCACGATGACATTAGTCGCTTTACTGCTCAATCGAGCTACCGCTTAAATGTCTACGGCGTTGGCACTGAACAAGGCGCCCCCATTAAGTTACCTGAAGGCGGCTTTTTGAAAGACTCACAGGGGCAAATCGTCATTCCCACTCTTAATATCAGCCGCTTAACAGCAATTGCTCGTAACAGTGGAGGCAAATTTGCGTTATATCAAACCAGTAACCAAGACATAAAAGCCTTCGCCCCCAGCGCCAACGCAGAGCGTCTCAAAGACGAAAAACAAAGCCAAACGTTATGGCGTATCGATGCAGGTATTTATGGCTTACTGATTTTAATGCCACTGGCACTCTTTTTAATCCGGGGCAGCAGCCTAGTGCTTGGTTTTATGTTTATTATGCTACTACCACAACAGCAGATACACGCCGCAGAGTTACCAGCAGTGTTTAAAAACCAAGATCAACGCGCTTTGGATGCATATCAGCAAAAGCAGTTTGATCAGGCCGTTAATACAGATAACACCCAGCTAAAAGGAGCCGCACTTTATCAGCAAGGTAATTACCAAGCTGCGGTTGATGCTTTTAGCCAAGATAAGTCTGCAACAGGCCTTTATAACTACGGTAATGCTCTGGCTAAAGCTGGGCAGCTAGAACAAGCCATTGATGCCTATAAGCAAGCTCAACAGTTACAAGATGATTTTACTGAGGCACAAGAAAATCAAGCACTTGTTGAGCAGTTATTAAATCAACAACAGCAACAACAAGATCAACAGCAAAATTCTGACCAACAAAACAAGGATGGTCTGCAAGACGACCAGCAAAAGCAACAAGGCGATAATTCGCAGCAAGGTGAAAACAGCGAACAGAGCGAGCAACAAGAAGGTGAACAACCCTCTGAGCAAGATAAACAATCGGATCAGAAAGGTGAGCAAAGCGAGTCAAACAGCGAGCAAAAAAATAAACCTGAAATGCAATCTGAATCAGCGCAACCATCCGACTCTGGTGAACAAAAGCCTGAGCAAACACCCGAGCAAAAAGACGCGCAGCCAGAGCCGATGCAAAGTGATGAACAAGCTAAAAAAGAAGCTGAACAACAAGCTATGCAGGCACAAGCGGCTGAACTAACAAATGAAGAAAAAGAGAAAGCCCAGCAACTGAATCAGTTGCTGCGTAAAGTTCCTGATGATCCCGCTATCTTATTAAGAAATAAAATGCAGTTAGAAGCACAAAAACGAAACTATCAACGTCGTCCACGAGGAGCCGAAAAATCATGGTAATGCGATTATTATGTTGTTTATTGCTAATCGCGGCAGCGCCGCTTTGGGCCGCCACCCAACTACAGGCCAGTGTTGATAAAAACCCCGTCCTTGCGGGCGAATTTTTTATCCTCACTATTTCTGCAGACGACACGATTAACAGTGAACAACCCGACACCTCTGTATTATTAAAAGACTTTGTCGTTGGGCCAACCAGTGTGAGCTCACGCACAAACATTATTAACGGCGAAATTAGTAAACAAACTAATTGGTCTGTAAAACTCATGACGCGTAAGGAAGGCACCTACACTATTCCAGCTTTTACGGTAGCAGGTGTAAGTTCAAAACCAATTCAACTTAGCGTTTCTAAACGCAGCCAATCGTCAGAGCAAAATAAAGATGCGTTTATAAAAACCAGCCTCAAGCCAAACAACTTATATGTTCAAGAAGCAGGTGTTTACACAGTTAAACTGTACTTAGACAATAACAAAGAACTGCTCGATGGTAACCTAACGACACCAGTCATGGCAGATGCTGAACTAACCCCTATTAACAAGCAATCAGAAAGCTATGAACTGATTGACGGTAAACGGTATTTAGTGATCACCCGTGAATACTTAGTGCAACCACAAAAAAGTGGCATTCACACCATAACAGCCCCTGTGTTTAATGGCCGTATTCGTCAAAACTATCGCCAAATGGAAATCTCTGCGATGGGCGAAGATATTGACGCAGAAATCAAACCGATTCCTGATAACTACTCTGGTGCTTGGTTGCCAAGTGAGCTGGTTAACCTTGATGAGCAATGGCAACCAAAAGATGACACTGTAGAAGTTGGCACCCCGATTACGCGCACCATTACTTTAACGGCACTGGGCGTGACTAAAGAGCAGCTTCCTGATATCGATATGCCGCAAGTGCAAGGTTTTAGAAGCTACCCTGACGAAAAAGAGAACAATCACCTTGTTCGCGATGGCCGCGTCATTTCTCAGCAAACAGCCTCTTATGCTTTATTACCGCAAACCCCGGGAACGTATACACTGCCCGAAATCAAGCTGCCTTGGTTCAACACTAAAATTAATCGTATAAGCTATGCAACAATCCCTGCACGCTCGATTACCGTCGTACCAAGCACTAACCCGCTCACGCCACCTCAAGCAGCTGTTACAGCGCCTACAGAGCAAGCAGCCACGCCTAGCTTAAATAACAGCACACCTGCTGTCGTTACTCAGTTAAGTACGCCAACTTGGCTGATAATTATTGCCGTTGCCGGTTACATACTGTGGTTAGTGACACTGGTGCTGTATTTTAAAAAACGCCCTCAATCAACAGGAGAGTCAACGCACACTTCAGCGACGACTTCATCCTTATTACCCGAGCTTAAAAAGTTAGCTAAGCAAGGTAAATACACTGCGTTTTATAGTGCATTAAGTCGCTATGCAAAACACCACACAGGAAAAACAACGGGGGCTTTAGACTCACTGCTAGCCACACTAAACGATGAATCATTAAACTCTGAAATTGCCAAATTACGTGCAAAACTCTATAGTTCATCGCATGAAAAACCTGATTTAGTGCTGATTGTTAATCAGCTTAACCAGGCTGAAAAACACCCTAAATCGGCGGCGCAAAATCAGACATTGAAAAATCTTTACGATTAAAATCAATTAATAGTAATAAAATAATGAAAAATAACAGCTAATCTTGAGGTTAGCTGTTATTAAAAATAATGAATAATATCAGAAATTTTTTTTCTGATAGGCAGGTCTTAATTACTATGACAGAAAAACAGAAGCGATATGAAGCGCTGGTTCATATCTACCACAGTGAGCTTTTTCGCTTTGCATATTGGTTGTGTCGTGATCAAAGTGTTGCCGAAGACTTAGTGCAGGAAACCTTCCTGAGAGCTTGGCGTGCCTTGGATTCGCTTCAAGATCAGCACGCGGTTAAACCCTGGCTTTTAACCATACTAAGGCGCGAAAACGCCCGTCGTTTTGAGCGTAAACAATTTGACTACGCCGACGTTGAAAACGAGACGCTAGTAGATGAAAGAAGCACAACCTTAGACGCTGAAATGGAACAAACAGTGATCCAACGACAGATCGGAAAGTTAGCAGATGAATATCGAGAACCATTACTCTTACAAGTTGTAATGGGGTGTTCTGGCGATGAGATTGCCGAGATCCTCGATTTAAATAAAAATACCGTTATGACACGTCTTTTTCGTGCCAGAAACCAGCTTAAAGAGGCTTTAAGCAGTGATGATGACCAACTTAGAGGAGCATCAAAGTAATGGATGAACTCGAGTTTCGCCGCCGCATCCTCGCCGAACCAAGCACGATTGATAAGGACCTTGAAACGTTTGCCGAGCAGGACACAGAAAAACACGCATTTATTAATGATGTGCGAGCACTTGATGATGAAATTCACAGCGCATTAAATGTACCCGTGCCCGAAAACCTTGCCGCACGCATTATTGAAAACACCTATGCCGCTGAGGAGCATCGTACTGAAGAGCAAACGGCTGAGGAGCAAACGGCTGAGCAACCACTTGACACAATTATTGAGGCAAAATCTCGATTCGCCTTTAAGCGCCTTTATTTAGCCGCAGCAGCGTCGTTTTTAGTCGCCGTAAGTATTTTCTTTGTCACCAACAAACAACATACTCTCTACAGTGTCGGTGAACATGCTTTTGCACATTTATACCATGAGATTGGATCGCTTGATAAACACGAGGCAATTGATCTTGCCTATGTGAACAAAAAGTTTGCCACGATCGGCGGACACTTAGATGAGCTACCAGGTAAAGTAACGTACCTTACGTTTTGTGATTTCCAAGGTAAAAAAGGCCTGCATTTAGTATTTGAATCTGATTTTGGCCCAATGACAGTCTTTATTGTCCCATCTGATGAACAGCCCTTTGGCACTGGCGCTGAAGATTTCAGCGACGAACGCTTTGCTGGACATATAAACCGAGGTGAGCGAGCAGATACAATACTCATTGCCAGTATCGGCGCACCGCTTGATAGCTATAACAGTATGCTCAACAGTGCCATTCGCTGGCTACATTAGCGAAACAGCAGATAGAAAAAAACCGCACGTCGTGCGGTTTTTTTTTGACATACATTAATGTCTTATTTGCATACATCAGCAACTGCGTTAGCAAAGTAGTCAATGTTTGTATCACTGATACCAGCAACATTTACTCGGCTAGAGCCAACGATGTAGATTGAATAGTCTTTTTGTAAACGATCAATTTGCTCTTTATTGATGCCTAAGAAAGAGAACATCCCGTTTTGACGGTCAATAAATGAGAAGTCTTGCGCAATGCCTTTCGCTGCGAGGCTTTCTTTAATTAGAGTACGTAAACCATTAATACGGTTACGCATTTCATCAAGCTCATCATGCCACATTTGTGTCAGTTCAGTGCTGCTTAAAATAGTGCTTACAATATCAGCACCGTGAGCAGGAGGCATTGAGTAAATACTACGCACAACGCTTAATAGCACAGAATTTGACACATCGGCCGTTGCCGCATCTTTTGCGATGATAGAACATGCACCAATACGCTCACGGTATAAGCCGAAGTTTTTCGAGCAAGAAGAACAAATGATCATCTCATCGACGGCTGCTGCTAACTTACGTAAGCCTGCAGCATCTTCTTCTAAGCTTGAACCAAACCCTTGGTAAGCGATATCGATAAGAGGTGTAAAACCAACTTCGACAGCAAGGTCTGAAACCGTGCTCCATTGTTCTGCATTTAAATCCATACCACTTGGGTTATGACAACATGCATGGAATAACACAACATCACCCTTTGGCACTTGCTTTAAGGTATTGATCATCTCATCGAATAACAGGTCTTTATTCTCGTAATCATAATAAGGGTATTCTTTAACTGTTAAACCAGCCGCTTCAAATAGGCTAATGTGGTTTGCCCATGTTGGCGTTGTTACCCACACTGTCGCGTCTTTGTTACAACGCTTGATAAATTCAGCCGCAACGCGAAGCGCACCTGTACCACCGGGTGCTTGTGCTGTGCGTACACGGTTTGCTAATAGTGCTGGATGCTCGCCCAGTAATAAGTTTTCCATTTTTTGGCAGTAATCTAAGTTACCCGCCAAGCCAATGTACGATTTACTGGTTTCGTTTTCTAAACGAAACGCTTCCGCTTTTTTAACCGCTTTAAGTACAGGCGTATTGCCTTGCTCATCCTTATAAACACCGACACCCAAATCAATTTTATTTGGATTTGTGTCTTGTTTAAAGGCCGCCATTAGGCCAAGAATAGGGTCTGTTGGTAATGGTTTTAATTCTGAGAACATTGACTATCTCTTTTTATAGGGGTTAGCGTTGCCACTAGCTTAACATAAAAACCCAGCCTAATTACTAGTTAAATTAGACCAAGAGTTGAGGAATTTTGATACAACAAGCCACCAGTAAAGCAAGGGTTTGCTTATCAAAGAAATCATTATTAAATGCTTCAGCATCAATAATACCTAAGCACTCATTTTGTTGTGAAAGTAGCGGCAAACATGTCTCTGCTTTCACGTTAGGATCACACGTATAATATTCACCGCCCTTGGCAAGGTAATCAGCAACATTATTAATAACTCGACCACGCTTAGATAACGCGACTTGTACATTGTTACTGCCTTTAGCAAAGGCCTCTGTTATAGGAAACAAAGGACGACTTGGGGCACCATGGTAAACTAATTTTAATAACTGCTTACCTTCATCCGTTGCTGTCGCTTGATAAATACCAAACCAGTCCACCTGAGTTTTTTCAACAACAAAATCAATAATTTGTTGCAGTTTTGCCAGCTTAGCAGTGTTCTCTGCGTTATTAGCGACATAATCACTCAGCTTGAATGGCTCATCCTGTAAATAACCAAACAGACTACAGGCACCACCTTCACCTAATTCAGGGATTTGATACTGCCAGCGTACTTCTGGTAACTCTGCATCTGCTAGGTATTGTTCTAGATACGATAATTGCTCAGCAACAAGGTTTTCTGGTAAATCAAGCTGCGCAATTGATAAGTAAGTTGAAATCATTTAGCCATCCAAACATCTATAATGGCAGAATCATAACATGCGTTGTTAGTGTGAGCTAGTGCTTGATGAGGATAATTGATAACAAATTTCGACTTGGTTCCCAGCGGCATTAAATGAAATATGAGAGGCTATTTCACCTAGTAAACTTAACCCCCTACCATGCTCTCGCGTTAAGCTTTGATCTGAGGCATGTGCCTTAGCAAAGCCATTTCCAGAATCACACACCGTAAAATACAACGCTAAGTTATCTGGGCAATAACGAATATCAATAATAATTAAAGCGTCGCTTAGAGTGGCAAGTGCGGTGTCTCTTTCTTGGTAATAAACTAAAAAACCATCTTCTTGATTTTTAATCTCAGAATCTAAACCTAACACCCCATGATCTAAAGCATTATTGTATGCCTCAGACAATATTAAAAATATATTTGCGCGATGCGCGTTCAAGCCCGCTACTTGGGTGAGCACATCCACAACCTCTAACACCGGATCTGTGCTTTTTATTTGCTTTGAATTCAGGCTCAAAGAAAAGTTAAACGGTAAAGGAGAAAAAGGCTCTGCCGCTTGTTCTGGTTCAGGAACAGGTAAACAATTTAATAGCACTAAACTCAAATCGTCTTGTTGTTCGTTACCTTGCGCAAATTTATTTACCCGCTCTAACACCTGAGCTGTTGTAATGTTTTCTTTTGAACACAAGGCTTCTTTAAAACGCGTCTCGCTAAAAAAATCACCTTGGGGATTGGCCGTTTCAATAATGCCATCGGTAGCCATCACAACGCGTGAGGTTGGCTCGACTTCGATATGTATTAGGCCGCGTTCAAATTCATCTCCCTCAAGTATCCCCAATGCCATATGCTGGGACTCTAAGGTACGTGTAATTTCGCCTTTATCGTTAATGATATAGGTGTCAGGTAAGCCGCCAAGCCACGCAGATAAACTGCGTCCAGAATGGCTAAGCTCTAATATTGTCGCAGCACAGAACATGTGCCCAGGTAATAAATTAGCCAAAACAGCATTAATTTCAGCAGCAATATCACTCACTGACATGCCTTTACTCACCATGGTATAAAACACCCGTGATACTGGCAGTGCCCCAACTGCAGCCGCTAAGCCATGCCCGGTAAAATCCCCAAGCATGCAATATAAACTGCCTATGGGACTTTGCGCGACGAGGAACATGTCACCATTAAACATGGCAGCGGGTGAAAGATGAAAATCGAGGTGTTGCGTAAATAGCTTTTGATTTTCTAACGCATTATTAAAGATATGCTCAACGATTTCGTGTTCGCGTTCAACTTGATTTTGGTGATACTCAAGTTGTAAATTTTGTTCTCGCGCCTTTTGGCTTAAGTTTCTTATTCGGCTGTGCGCCTTAATTTTTGCGTTTAAAATCACTTCTTGAAACGGCTTATGAAGAAAATCATCTCCGCCTACCGCTAAACAACGTTCAAAACTGGCTTCGTCTTCAAGCGACGTAATAAAAATAATGGGGAGATAAACTTGGCTAAAACGCTCTTTTATTATTGCAGCGGTTTCAAAGCCATCCATAACCGGCATAATGACATCAAGTAGCACAATATCAATACTGTGCTCTGCCAGTAATTTTAGCGCCATCAAGCCATTTTCAGCGTTATAAACTCGATAGCCTTGTTGCTCTAACATCACGGTTAACATGCGACGATTTAGAGCAAGATCGTCAACAACCAGGATATTAAGCATTAATCAATGTCGAACTTTTTATCGAAACGAGAAATTTGCAGAATCTTTTTTAGCTGCGGCTGACAATTACTAATTTGAATATTATCAACTTTTCCCGTAAGGTTTTTTTTCATATTTAGTAGCATACCCAGCGCAGAGCTATCCATGTAATCAGTTTCTCTTAAATCGATTACAATCTTATTTATGTTATCGCTTAAGTCAGCGTATGCCTGACGAAAAGATTGCACCAGATTAAAATCAAACTTTCCTTTGATTTGTACAGTTAAAATAGCGCCATCAGCAGAAGTGCTGCGCGTCAAACTCATAATAAACTCCTAATAAACAAATCTTTTCTAAGACATATCTAAATATAACTGCTTAGAAGAAATAAGCCAAAAATTAAAACACTTAAGAGGAAATTTGTTATCATTTAGGCAAGCTTTTATAACGAGTATCACTATGAGCGATAATAATCTAGTTTATTCAACAGCCACTGGACGCATTGAGCAACCTAAAGAAACAAAGCCTTTGCAAAGTAAGATGTTTAAAGATGGCTTCCTTCGCATTGAACGTCAAACCAAAGGGCGTAAAGGCAAAGGTGTCATGCTTGTTGTTGGCATTGACGCTGAACAACATGATCTTAAAAAGCTCGCCAAAACCATTAAAAGTAAAATGGGCCAAGGCGGTGCAGTAAAAGACGGTATTATTGAGGTTCAAGGCGACGACCGAGAAAAGCTTAAAGCGATTCTCGAAGCGCTCAAATTTAAAGTTAAAATTGCAGGGGGCTAAAAAGCCCCCTTTTAATTAACGTCTTCTATATGGCTCAAGCGCTCAAAAAGTGCTGGCAGCTGCGCTTCGGACACCGGCTTACTGTAATAGTAACCCTGTACAATATAGCAGTTGTTGTTTTGTAAAAACTCAACTTGCTCTATCGTTTCGACACCTTCAGCAACAACATTAAGCTTTAACTTTTGCGCCATAGCAATAATCGCCGCGGTGATTTCCATGTCATTGGTATCCTCAGGGATATCTTTTACAAATGAGCGGTCGACTTTGAGAATATCAACAGGAAAACGTTTCAAGTAACTCAGCGATGAATAACCTGTGCCAAAATCGTCAATAGAGATTGATACGCCCAATGCTTTAAGCTGATGCAACTGCAAAATTGCCGCTTCAACATGCCCCATCAACATACTTTCAGTTAATTCTAAATGAAGTCGCTTAGGCTCAACCCCTGTTTTTTTAATGATCTTATCGAGTGTCGAAACCAAATTAGCGTCTTTAAACTGGCGTGCCGATAAGTTGATTGAAATATTATTTTTTAGGTTTTTACTCGCTAAGCGCGCAGCGAACTCACACGCTTCTTGAAGAACCCACGCCCCTAATTCAACAATTAAACCGGTTGCCTCTGCAATCGGAATAAACTTAGTCGGTGGGATCATGCCTTCTTTAGGGTGGAACCAACGAATAAGCGCTTCATAGCCAACCACTTGCTGATTTCGGCTATCAACTTGAGGTTGATAATAAACCTCAAACTGACGCTCACGAATGCCATTACGTAGCTCATTTTCAATGAACAACCGTTCATTCGCAGCGGCATTTAATTCTTGGCTGTAGAAGTGGAAAGTATTTCGTCCTTTTGCTTTCGCCTCATACATAGCCAAATCGGCATGTTTAAGTAATTGATCTTCTTCTTGGCTATCAAATGGTGCCATTGTAATGCCTATACTCGCACTGATGATCACTTCATTATTACCAAGTTTGATTGGCTCATTGAGCGTTCTTTGAATCGTATTTGCCACTTCCATTGCATGTGTTTGATGCTCAATACCACTTAACAGTACGGCAAATTCATCGCCCCCGAGTCGGGCAATCGTATCTTCTGTGCGTAAACGTTTTTTCAAACGGTTAGCCACTTCGACCAATAACTGATCACCAGCATCGTGACCTAAAGTGTCGTTAATTCGCTTAAATTCATCTAGGTCAAAATAAAATAACGCAAACGCATAATGCCCACGCTCTGCAAGCGCCATCGATTTACGTAGTTGCATTCTAAAGAACGTTCTGTTGGCAAGTCCGGTTAGTGTATCGAAATAAGCTAACTGCTCCATCTTACGTTGGCTTTCTTTTACAAACGAAATATCCTGCGCTGATGCAACATAACTGGTAATTTTTCCGCCATCTTCACGAATCGGCGAAATACTTAATGACACCCATACAGATTGGCGCTCATTGGCTTGTAACAGTGTATCGCCACGCCAATAATTTCGGCTTCTTAAATCAACATCTATGTCGTCAACCAAAATGGCCATTTCTTGCGATATGATGCTCATTAAAGGCGAGCCAATAAAGTAGCGCTCTTCAAACCCAGTCATCTCAACCATTTTCGGATTGACGTACTCAATTTCAAAATCTTGGTTGGTGATGACAACACCGGTTCCAGAGAATGCCACCGCTTTTGATAATCGGTTAGCCGCTTTTTCGGCAATTTCTTTTTCACTGATACGCTGATTTAAACCATCAATTAGCTTTCTGATTTCTATCGCCATATCTTTAAATGAGCCATTGAGGGTGCCAATCTCATCTTTATTTGCGTACGGAAACTCTGTTTGCAATTGCCCTTTGCCAAAGCTGACAACGGCATTAACTAACGAGTGGATACGGCGCAGAACAAGCTGGTAAAGCGCTTGATGTAACAACAGTGCGACTAAGATGGCATATAAAATAAACAGTCCAAAAAACTTAACTTTTAACTCTTCTAAGGCAGACAACGCCGAAGAACGCTTTTTATAAATACCAATGTACCAGTTAAGGCCTTCTACTTTACGAATATTGATAATGTGTGTTTCGCCGCCTTGCACAAATGAATTTGCAGATTCAGGTAATTTAGAACGAATAGTCTCTGAGACGAGCGTTTGTAAATCCGCATTAACAAAGTCTTTTGTCAGTAGTTTTTTACCTTCGCGGCCATATTCTTCTAATGTCGATTTATCTAAATCGGGATGCGCAAGTAACTGTCCTTTTGCATCAAACACAAATAAATGTTGCTCGCGATCACCAATTGGTAATTGAGCAAGTAAGGTTTCTAGCGCAATATCACTGCCTGTGACACCAAAAAATTCATTATTGTGGTAAACCGGAACCAATACACTCACCACCCATTTATGCCAAATGGTGTCGTAGTAAACTTTTGACCACACTGCTTCTCGGCTTGGGTTTAATGCTTCTTGTGCGTAGTTAAATGTTTCGCCTTTTGTAAAATCAAACTCAGCAGGTACATTGAGTGCCCAGTTTGGCGGCGCGATACGTATAAAGTTATCTTTACTGACTAAATAAAAATTAAAGAAATCTTGAATAAGTGTCGGTGACACTATTTTCCATAATGACTCGGAATCGTTAATCAGCCTTTTATAAAAAGCGGAATAGTTATCTTGAGGAATAAAAGCGGCGGAGAGTCCATCTGCAGACGTACTGCGTATGCTGCCATCAACAGCAAATTTAATATCGGCATTGTGATTACTTTGCAAGTGAGACTCGTTAAGTAATAACTGGCTAGTAACGACATTATTCGCTTGTTCAGCAATATTTGTTTTTGTTTTTATCAAGCCGTTAAATTGACGACTTAAGCGTTCACTCGAATGCTTTAAAAGTTCGTGTTCTTCAAAAACGAGCTGTTTTTCTTCTGATTTAAGCATTAATGCCGCTGCACAAATACCCGCAATTAAGCAAATTGCAGAAATCAGCAGCGATAGCTTCATACTTAACGAATTCACACCAAAACGAGATGGCGGGCGTCGATACACCACAGGACTACCTTATTAATAATTGTTATTATTTATTATCCAAAAACAAATATACCAGATTCATTTTTAGATTTATAAATTTTTTATGAAGATTGATGAATTTTCATAACTAATCCATGTGTTTTGCAAATTCCTTCGATATGCTGTTGACTTTATAAACGACACTTCTTACATTAACTGGATGAAACACATTATTTCTCGCACTTATTTTTCGTTTTTTAGCTTCTTTAGATAGAGGAGGCTTAACTGTTTGCGAGATAAATTCACCGAATAGCTAAAGCCTCCCTCTTGGGAGGCTTTTTTGTTTGTGCACTGTTTTGGAATGAGGAAACCAACATGAGCAACGATGCATTAAATGCGTTACGACACGATATCAATGAAATAGATTCCGATTTATTAGTATTACTCGCAAAACGACGACGTATTAGTCACAGTGTTGTTGAATATAAAATTGCCAACAATAAACCCATTCGCGATGAAGCCCGCGAACAAGCATTGCTTGAAAAGCTAATAAGCTATGGAAAGTCGCTGGGGTTAGACGCCTACTACATCAATAATGTGTTCCAGACTATTTTGGAAGACTCCGTATTAAATCAACAGGCCATGTTACAAAAAAGCCTGAACCCAGATGCAATGAGCGAAACGCATCGTGTGGCATATTTAGGTGGTCAGGGCTCATACAGCCAATTAGCATGCCATAAATACTTTAGCCGCCGCCCGGGTAAAGTCATAGAAATAGGCTGCTCGAGCTTTGAGCAAATCACGGGGAAAGTTGAAAATGGCCAAGCCGACTTTGGCTTGTTGCCGATTGAAAACACAAGTTCGGGCAGTATCAATGAAGTCTTTGATTTATTACAACACGCCCAAGTTTCTATTGTAGGTGAAGTTACTCACAGTGTTGAGCATTGTTTACTTGCAATACCGGGCACTGAGCTTTCACACATCAATAAAATATATGCGCATCCACAACCTTTCGCACAGTGCAGTCGTTTTGTGCAAGGGCTCGGTGATATCCAACATGAAACCTGTGATTCGACATTTCACGCGCTACAATCCGCAGTTGAGAACCCGAATAGTGCGGCCATTGGCTCTGCTCAGGCGGGTAAAAATGTTGGCCTAGAGGTTGTTAAGTCTGGACTTGCAAACCAAAGTGAAAACCACAGCCGCTTTATTGTTGTTGCACGTAAACCATTGCAAGTCTCTAAACAAATCCCCACTAAAACAAGTTTGATTATGGCAACTAAACAGCAAGCAGGTTCGCTTGCAGATGCCTTGATGATATTTAAACACCATCAAATTAACCTTGTAAAACTAGAGTCTCGACCAGTGCCAGGAAATCCATGGGAAGAAGTGTTTTACGTTGATTTAGAAGCAAACCTAGATGATGCACATGTAAAACAAGCGCTAGAAGAGCTTAAAGAGCATACCCAATACACTCGCGTACTGGGTTGTTATCAAAGTGAATCTCTACAAGCTGTGAGTGTTTAACCTTCATTCATACACATATAGTAAAGGAGCCGTTGGCTCCTTTACTATTTATCTGCGTTGTTTTTACGAATATTCATCGCAGGCACTTGCACCCTGCGCAGTCCCTAAGCATAATCTTGAAAACAATTAGAAATGAGATTTTTCATGAGTTGGTTAGCTGAGTTAGCAAACAAAAGAACCCCTTGGGTATTATTAGCCTTAACGGCACTCGCATTTGAAATAACAGCCCTGTTTTTTCAATATAGTATGGGTCTAGAACCCTGTATTATGTGCATATACCAACGCACAGCGATGCTTGGTCTCTTAGCCGCGGGTATCATTGGAGCAATAAACCCACACGCTGTAACCTGCCGATTAATCGCCTTTGCAACGTGGGGAGTCTCTGCCATTTGGGGCTACTTTATCGCAAAAGAGCACATTGCTATGCAAAACAACACAGATCCATTTGCATTTAGCTGTGCGTTTGAGCCAAATTTCCCTAGTTTCATGCCCCTACATGAATGGATCCCGCACTTTTTCGCAGCAACAGGAGACTGTGGCAATATTGATTGGCAATTTGCGTCAATGAGTATGCCCGCATGGATGGAAGTCATCTTTGCCGCATATTCAATTGTTTTTGTCGGGGTTTTAGCAAGCCGCTTACTAGTCAAAAAGTCACTGTAATGATTTACTTTTTTAGCAGTCAAATTCCTGAATTAAAGACCTTTAAAGTAAGGCAGCGTCAGCAGATAATAGCAATTGCACTGAGCCACTTAAGCCCAATGCATAAAATCGTTTTATCTGTGTGCAAACTGGCATTTTTAGCGCCCTTGTTTCTAGGCCTTGCCTACTTTGAAGGTTGGATGCTTTTACCTTGGTTATTATTAGCGGGATTAAGCTACCCATTAATCACAACGCCGGTTGAAAATATGTTCGCTCAACCTCACCTGCGAAAAGCGATACAAGAGTTTAAACAGGGCGAATAGACGCCCTGTTTAAATTACTATTTAGTTAAAGCGAAATTTTTCCTTCTATTTTAGCGAACAATTTATCACCAATCCCCTTAACCTCTTTCAGTTGCTTAACTGATTTAAATGGGCCTTGATTCTTACGATGCTCAACAATGGCTTGAGCCTTCGATTTACCAATGCCAGGTAACTGAGAAAGTTGCTCTACAGTGGCTTTATTGATACTCACTTTTTGAATTTTTGTTTGCACTGACTCAGCTGGTTTTTCAGCGAGTGCCTGAGTCGCCGGCAGTAATGCAAGACTTGCTGCAAATAGTAAACTTGATAAAAACTTCATTGTTTCCTCCATGATGTCCTTACGTGGACTGTTAAATAGTCTCGTCACCGAACACTAATTCCATTACATTCGTCACTAATTTGGTGACAAACTAAATAAAGTCAATTTATGCCTTTTTGTCAAATTAATGTCATAAAAAATACACACACGCAGCTTGCAAATTCGGCCCCAAACGATTACTGTATATAAAAACAGTAATCAAAGTAGCGATTACACGCTGCAAATGCCACGCTTGAATGCAGGAGAAATCATGGCTGTTGTTGTTAAATATGTTGTAGAAAGAAACGGAGTCGAGCGCATGACGTTTACTACCAAAAAAGAAGCTGATGCGTACGATAAAATGCTCGACATCGCTGAGTCGTTAGAGCTCATGCTTGAGAAGGTAGATGTACCATTAAGTGAGCAACAAATTGAATCTCTAGCCCTTGAAATAGCAAAAGAAAAAGACCAATTTATGGCTGTACTAAAAGGCGCTAAAGAACTGCCTAGCAAACCGAAAAAAGCCAAATCAGCAGACACAGATAAAGTCGCTGATATAAAAGAAAAAGCAGCCAGTTAATATCCCTTACTTTAGCAGCGGATATTATTCATCAAAGTAACCGGTCACTCTTAAAGTAGAGTTAAAAAAATTAACACAAAAAAGGGCAACTTATGTTGCCCTTTTTAATTACATTCTAAAGAATGACACTTAGCGTCCTAAAGTGACGATTCAACTTCATCAAATAATTGTGTAATTTCTTGTTTTGGCTCTGATGTGTTCAAGCTAACGACCACAATGGCAATACTTGATAAGATAAAGCCCGGTACAATTTCATAAATAATGGCACTTAACTTTTCACCATCAATCGTAATCGGTGCATAAATCCAAAACAGCACTGTCGCAGCGCCCACAACCATTCCCGCTATTGCCCCTTGTAGGTTCATTCGTCTCCAATAAAGGCTAAGCAACACTAACGGTCCAAATGCCGCACCAAACCCTGCCCATGCATTGCTCACTAAATCTAATATAGAGTTATCACGGTCATAAGCTAAGTAGATAGCAAAAACGGCAACCAACATCACACTAACACGACCAATTAATACCAACTCTTTTTGAGACGCGTCGCGATTCAGGTAAATTTTATAAAAATCCTCAGTCAAAGAGCTCGAACACACTAATAACTGCGAAGAAATAGTACTCATAATCGCTGCTAAAATTGCGGCTAGGAGAAAACCTGCGATCAGTGGGTGGAAAATGAGTTCAGATAAAACTAAGAAAATTGTTTCTTTATCGTCGATTGGCATTTGGTTTTCAAGCATATAAGCCGCACCGAATAAACCAGTAAATACAGCACCAATTGCAGACAATGTCATCCAAGACATACCAATACGACGCATGGTAGGCATATCTTTAACAGAGCGCACTGACATAAAGCGGACAATAATATGTGGCTGACCAAAATAACCTAAGCCCCAAGCCATTGCCGAAATAATCGCAATTGTCGAGCCACCTGCAAACCAATCCATCATGTTAAGTGCATGAATTTCTGTTTCTTTGGGTGAGCTTAATAAGAGGTCATAGCGAGCATTAGCCAAGGTGTCCATGAAAGGCTGATCAAGCATTGTAAAAGTCGCAATAGGCACAGCTAATAACGAAATAAACATAATACAGCCTTGCACAAAGTCCGTTAAACTTACTGCAAGAAATCCACCAAACAAGGTATACACAACCACAACACCCGTGGTGATATAGAGCCCCATTTCGTAGCTCATATTAAATGAGTTTTCGAATAATTTACCACCGGCAACAACACCTGATGAGGTATAAAGAGTAAAGAAGACAATGATCACAATGGCAGAAATAACGCGAAGAATATTCTTATTATCATCGAATCGATTAGCGAAGTAGTCTGGGATAGTAATCGAGTCATTCGCCTTTTCGGTATACACACGTAATCGCGGCGCTACGAGGAAATAGTTTGCCCAAGCACCTAATACGAGCCCTATTGCAATCCAAACTTTACTTAAACCAAATAAATACATTGCACCTGGCAGACCCATTAACAGCCAACCACTCATGTCAGACGCACCTGCCGATAACGCAGCTACACTGGGTGATAAATTACGCCCACCTAGCATATAACCCGATACATCGTCAGTTGATTGCTTATAGGCATAAAGCCCTATTCCCAACATAACAATGAAGTACAATGCTAACGAAATTATCATTCCTGTTTCCAAATCAGCCTCCAAAAAATAATCAATGTAGGCTTCTAATCCAAATAATGACTCGCAAGTTACTTAGTTTTAAGACATTATTGGGATAAAAGCCGGTATCACACACGACTATATCATGCTTGTGCCCCACAACTCCAATTAAGCCGATGAGCTGTATAATTTACGGGTATCCGGAATTTCTGGTTGATAAAATGCCAAAGATGTAAAGAAGAAAATCTTTCTCAGCGGATTATCTGATTGATCCTCTTCAGCCTACTCTACTGCCAATTTTCTGTTTCCACCTTCGCCTGAGTCTTCATAGCGATGCTGACTAGGGAGGACAGCGAGAGCTGGGCAAGCGTCAAAGCGGTTCTGGTTCATGCGCAATCCGGACACCTGCACAACATTCCTCTTGTAAGAAACCGATCAAATTCTCTAGGTGCCCATACTCGGATATACAGACAATCGTGCGGCTATGTTTCTCCTGCCGGATCAGCCCTACCTTGGCCATGCGCGCAAGGTGATGTGATAGCGTCGAAGCAGGAATACCCAGCCCCTTCTGGATATCTCCGACCGAAGCCCCATCATGGCCAGCTTTGACCAGAAAGCGGAACACGGACAGTCGGTGACTATTCCCTAGCTCAGCTAAGCTGGCTGCAACCTTTTCGTGATCCATAGCACGCCCCAATAATTCGATGTTTCTAGAATTATAGTTGACAGGTCGGATAAACGCAAGTAGGCTGCGTACATCATTTCGACAATACTAGAAATATAGGAGTAATATTGAATGTCATCTCAACTCCAAGACGCTCTAGGCATGTTCGCCTTTCTCGCTATCGAGCTATCGGTTTTATTCATTGGCATTAGCTTGCTGGTCGGAGTTCTTCAACGTCACATCCCACCATCCAAGGTGGAAGCGTTACTGACTTCCAGTGGGAAGCGAGGCTATTTTCTTGCTGCTGGTTTAGGAGCTATAACGCCCTTCTGTAGTTGCTCGACTATCCCCATGTTGAAAGGGTTGATTCGGGCACGGGCCGGTTTTGGGCCGATGATGGTGTTTCTTTTCTCATCTCCGTTGCTGAATCCTATCGTCGTCGGCCTGCTGGTTGCCACGTTTGGATGGACACTTACTGCTATCTATGTGCTCGCCGCTTTGGTGGTCGCGGTAGGTGCCGGATGGCTGCTTCACACGCTTGGCTTCGAGCGTTATGTGCGCCGGACGGCGACACAAGAGAGCAGTGGATGTAGTTCATCAGCAAGCCCGTGCAGTGCTACATCGACCGCATCGAGTTGCGGCACCAACAGCTGCGACACCACTCCGAAGACGGCTTCTTGCGGGGCTGATAGGAAGACAACAGTCTCTACGTCTAGCGAATGCTGTGACAGTCAACCCACTGTCACGGTTAAGAAAGAAGGGAAGTACAGTGGTGTGTGGCGGGAAGCTTGGTCGGACTTTATCGATGTGTTGCCTTACCTGCTCATCGGTATTGCGATTGGCAGCGTGATCTATGGTTTCATGCCCACTGACTTATTGGAGCAGTATGCAGGCCCAGATAATCCCTTTGCCATTCCAGTTGCCGCTGTCATCGGCGTGCCGTTGTATATTCGCGCTGAAGCCGTCATACCTCTGGCAGCGGCTCTGATGGCCAAAGGCGTGGGTGCCGGGACGGTGCTAGCGTTGATCATCGGCAGTGCCGGAGCCAGCCTGACTGAGCTCATTCTGTTGCGCTCTTTGTTCACGCTGAAGCTTTTAGCGGCGTTTTTAGCAGTCATTTTTGCTATGGCGATGATTGCCGGTTACGCCACCTACCTGTTTTTCTGATCAAGGCGGGAGATGATTAATTCGTTAAGCCTTCCTGGGTACCAGTTGGTGGATTCTGATGAGCAGAATGAAGACATACATTTTCGGCTTGAAGCACCTACACCAGTAGCCTGCGAGGGGTGCGGCGTGCAGGGTGAGTTCGTGCGGTTCGGCAAGCGTGACGTTCCCTATCGTGATCTGCCCATCCACGGCAAGCGGGTCACTCTCTGGGTGGTCCGCCGCCGATACACCTGCCGGGCCTGCAAGACAACATTCAGGCCCCAGCTACCGGAGATGGTGGACGGATTCCGTATGACACTGCGGCTGCATGAGTACGTGGAGAAGGAATCCTTCAACCACCCCTACACCTTTGTGGCGGCACAGACCGGCCTGGACGAGAAGACGGTGCGCGACATCTTCAACGCCCGCGCCGAGTTCCTGGGGCGCTGGCACCGCTTCGAGACGCCCCGCATCCTGGGCATTGACGAGCTATACCTGAACAAGCGCTACCGCTGCATTCTGACCAACATTGAGGAGCGAACCCTGCTCGACCTGCTGGCCACCCGCCGCCAGGACGTGGTGACCAACTACCTGATGAAGCTGAAAGACCGGCAGAAGGTCGAGATCGTCAGCATGGACATGTGGAACCCCTACCGGGCAGCGGTCAAGGCTGTGCTGCCCCAGGCCCGTATCGTGGTCGATAAGTTCCATGTGGTGCGCATGGCCAACGATGCCCTAGAGAGAGTGCGCAAGGGCCTCAGAAAGGAGCTGAAACCGTCCCAGAGCCGGACTCTCAAGGGAGACCGGAAAATCCTGCTGAAACGCGCTCACGAAGTCTCAGACCGGGAGCGCCTCATCATGGAGACCTGGACAGGCGCGTTCCCGCAACTGCTGGCCGCCTACGAGCACAAGGAGCGCTTCTACGGCATCTGGGACGCCACCACACGGCTCCAGGCAGAAGCCGCCCTGGACGAGTGGATAGCCACCATCCCGAAGGGCCAAAAGGAAGTCTGGAGCGATCTGGTCAGGGCAGTGGGAAACTGGCGCGAAGAGACCATGACCTACTTCGAGACGGACATGCCCGTCACCAACGCTTACACGGAGTCCATCAACCGACTGGCCAAGGACAAGAACCGTGAAGGGCGCGGTTACTCCTTCGAGGTGATGCGGGCACGAATGCTCTACACCACGAAGCACAAGAAGAAGGCACCGACTGCGAAGGTCTCTCCTTTCTACAAGAAAACCATCGGTTACGGACTGCCGGACTTCGCAGAGGAACTCAACTACGGAGTCGATCTATCAACCATCTGATAATGGTATCAGGTTGGTGGGGTAAAGGTGCCCCATCAACCATTAAATCCGTATACCCTAATTTACAATAACAACGGTTTGCTAACAATTTTTCTGATATTTAATTCAAGTTATAGAATTTAAGCACAATTTATCTTAGTCTTAAGGTCTTGAACAAGAGAATAAAATTACGTTTCCCGCATAAAATTTATTTAACTAATGCTATTTTAAGCTCAATGCAATATATTGCGGGAAGGAAATGAATTAACAGATGTGGACTTGCTTCAATTATGTATTTTTACGCTGCGCGCCAACCGATTTTAGATAAGGAAAAGAAACTCATAGGCTACGAGCTCCTCTTTCGGGATGGTGTAGATAATGTGTTTCCAGACATCGATGGCGATGAAGCAACTTCACGGCTTATTGAAGGGAGCCAGTTTAATTTCGGCTTAGAAGATTTAACCGACAATAAACCCGCTTTTATTAACTTTACTTTAGACACCTTACAAAAAGGCTATCCGCTGTTATTAGGTAAAGACCACGTTGTTGTCGAAATCCTTGAAACAATTCAACCGGGAAAACGCCTGCTTGCTTTAGTCAAAGATTTAAAAGAAAAAGGCTATACACTTGCCCTTGATGACTATATTCATCAACCTGTTTGGCGTCATTTTTATCCGTTTATCGATATTATTAAAATCGACTTTTTAAGCTCCGAGGCCGAGTCAATTAAAGAGGTAATTGAGGCAATAAAGCCTTTCCCTCATATAAAATTACTTGCTGAGAAAGTAGAAACCCACGAAAAGTATCAACTTGCTCTCGACCTAGGGTTTAGTTATTTCCAAGGTTTCTTTTTTTCAAAACCTGAAATGGTACAAAGTAAAACGCTGCCTCCTTCAGAGATGGCGCTTGCTGAGCTTTTATACGAAACATCGAGTGTTGATCTAAACCTTAAGAAAATCACTGAAGTCTTTGAGCGTGATGTTAATTTATCTTATAAATTATTACGTTACTCAAATTCAGCCGCGTTTAAACGCCGTGCAGAAATAAGCACTATTAAACAAGCACTTATTGTATTGGGCAGTGAAGAAATTAAACGCTTCTTATCGCTACTTTTTGCTGCACAAGTCGCTGCTGATAAGCCTGCAGAGCTTATTCGATTATCACTCACTCGTGCTCGATTTGCAGAGTTATTGGCAATCAGTCACGGAAAATTCCGTGATACAGGAATGGCATTTTTAACCGGTATGATGTCCTTAATGGACGCTATTTTAGATGAAGAGATGTCTAGCGTAATGAATAAGTTGCCGTTGGCAAACGACATTAAAGTTGCGCTTCTTAAAGACGAAGGCCTTTTAGCCAGTTATTTACGCTTGGTAAAACAATATGAGCAAGCTAATTGGCAAAACGCCAATGAAATACAGCAAGCACTTGGTCTGAAGCCTGAAGAAGTTCCCGATGCATACCATGACGCTGTTAACTGGGCGAATGAACAAATGGCTGTGTTTGGCGACTAATACCACCCCGCTTCATCCCCATAAAAAATGCCAGCATTCATGCTGGCATTTTTTATGGGATACTTTTTAAAGATTTTCTAAGAAGTCTTCATCAAAGTCATCAGGCTCTTTTTCGATGGGGGGATTGCCATCGTGAAGCTCATAGAGCTGGCGCTGAAAATAGACATCTTTTACGAAGATATACGGATCGAGCGACTCATTTAATAAACTTTCTTGGTTTATCAATGAGGCACGGGCCTCCACTGCTTTTAAAACAAAAACCAATACGGTTTGCGGCGTAGTCAGGGCTATTTCTGGTAATACGACGTTATCGACAACATCACCAGTTAAATTACGGGCTGTACTTGGTCCCATGCCTGGGATCATTAAGTAGGCACCATCACCAACTCCCCAAACACCCAGTGTTTGGCCAAAATCTTCATCCACTATCTCTAACCCCAGTGATGAAGCAACATCGAAGAGACCCAACAAACCGACCGTTGAATTGACTAAAAAGCGTGCCAGACTAATTCCCATATTACCAGGCTTGCCTTGAAGACCCGCATTTACCATGTCTGTTGGTGCAGTGATATTATCGGTAAAATTCACAATACTGCGTCTAACCGGCATAGGCGTAACGGCCACATAACCAACCGCTGCAGGGCGAAGAATGTACGCGTCGAGTACGTCCATATTAAAATCGTACATTGGACGGTTAAATGACTGTAACGGGTCACGCTCATCAACTTTTTCTTCAGGAATTTGTGCGCATCCTGCTAGCACTACAAAAAAGATAAAAAATATACTGTGCCTAAACATCGGCTATCCTTACGGTATTAACTCATTAATTAGCAACGCGTATTCTTTAACGTTTTTACGCTCTAAGACATCCGAATTACCTTCCAACTCGCCGCTAGAAGTTACCACAGTCTCATCTTTTGATAAACGCGCGGTTAAAATAATTTTATCGACACTCGATAAATTTAAACCATCAACCATGGCATTACTATCACTGAGGGTCACCTCAAGTGGAAAGCTATACTCGGTCATTTTCACAACAGCTAATGGCATTTGTGGACCACTGGCTGCTTTTGCGAAAATAAACAAAGTGCCATTTTCAGGTTGTTTATTGCTAAGTGATTCATCTAAATTGACCGTGATTTTAATCTCGCTGTTGCTATCATTGACTGCACCAGCGCTTGCGACTTGTTGCTCATTATTTAAATGTGCATCAATTTCAGCAATACGCTGTGCAATCATTGGATAACGGGGATCATTTTGCTCCATACTAGCAAGTAACACTTCGAATGCAGTTTTAGCTTGCAACCAATCCTTACGCTCATACGCAATAAGTGCTAACAATGAAATAGCATCGATATTGGTGGGCTCAGCCTTGAGCACGCGAGATAACATTGTTGCAGCACGTGACATGTTTGCGTCACTGCCTTCCATTAAAAGTACCTGAGAGTAACTGATCAGCACTTGTTTGTTATCAGGATTCATTTTCAACACTTTATCAAATGACTGCATCGCCATGTCGAACTCATTCAACGACATAGCAACACGTCCAAGCAGCATCCAAGCCACTTCATCGTCACCGCTTTGATCAAGCTTAGTACGCAGTGCTAACGCAAACGCTTGTAGCTCATTTGCTGTCAAAGGCTCACCACTTTGCATTACTGCACGCTCACCATATGACTTTAAGTTTGCCATGGCATCGTGCCAGCCTTTAATCTGTTGCTGACTGCCGGTGTAGCTGTAGAAAATAACCGTTAATGTAATTAAAAACACGGTTCCGGTTAGTGCAAAAATACGATTATTACCTTTACTATTCAGTGCTTTTTCTGGCGAAAGCTCGTTTAATAAACGACGCTTTAACTCAATAACCGATTCACTGTGCATATTTTTATCAATACGCTGGTTGTCTAAATCAGCTTTCAATTCTTCTAAACGTTGGTAATAAATTCGGATCAATTCCGAGTTTGCATTGTGATCAAGGCGTTGAATACGTTCGCGTTTAAAAAACGGCACCACAACAAACAGCAATGCAATCAGTGTGAGTAAAACAAAAGAAGCCCACATTAATGCCATTTAGTTTTGCTCCTGACGTTGATTTTGTTCAATTAACTTAGCGAGTAACGCTTCGTCTTCTGTTGTCCAAGTTTGTTTAACCGACGCTTTACGTTGACGCAAAACAATAAAGCCAAAACCCAGCACCACAATCAATACAGGTAACACCCACAACACTAAAGTTGCTGGTGTAACAGGTGGATCGTAGTGAACAAAATAGCCATAGCGATCAATCATGTAATCAATCACTTCCTCTTTGGTTTTGCCATCTTTAACGAGCGCCAACACTTTATCACGGAGATCCTTTGCGACAACGGCATCTGAATCGGCAATATTTTGATTTTGGCACTTAGGACAACGCAGCTCTTTCGTTAACTCACTAAAACGCGCTGCTTGTTCGTTATTATCAAATTGATATTTATCTTGCTCTGCAAAAGCACTCACCGTGATCAGCAAGCTTACTAAAAAAATCACCCACCTCATTGCTGTAGCTCCTGCATTAACGGTGCAAACTTAGCTCGCCATACACGCGGGTTAATATCGCCAGTATGGTGAAGTAAAATAGTACCTTGTTTATCAACTAAAAAGGTTTCGGGGGCACCCGATACACCTAAGTCGAGAGCCAAGGTGCGTTTTAAGTCTAAAATATTAAACTGGTATGGGTCGCCAGCACGATTGAGCATACTCGTGACATCGTCACGTAACGCATTAATATCAAATTGACCGTCAAAGTCAGGGTCATAACCTTGCTCATAGTACAAGCCGATAATTTTAACGCCTTGTTCTCTGAGCTCAGTTAAGTAGCCTAATTCAGCCAAACAGGTTGGGCACCATGTGCCCCATACGTTAAGAAGATACACTTCACCTTTTAAATCAGTGTCTGTCCAACGTTTAGACTCATCCATTAAATCAGGCAAATTAAAAGTAGGCATCGCTTGACCAATACGCCCTGTTTGCAATTCACGTGGATTAGCAAATAAGCCTTGGTACAAAAATACGCACAGTAAAACAAAAACCAGCAAAGGCGCTAATGCTAACAACTTTCGGTTCATGCTGCGGCCTCCCCATTCAATGATTTTTGACGGTAACGCTTATCGCCTAAGACTAAGAAACCCGCGAGTGAAATTAAAATACCACCAAGCCACATCCAACGAACAAACGGTTTGTGGTAAATACGCAACGACCACGCGCCTTGGCTAAGTTGCTCACCAAGCGCTAAATACAAGTCACGAGTAAACCCTGCATCAACCGCAGCTTCTGTCATAAATTGCATGCCAATGTCGTAACGACGCTTTTCTGCATGTAAGACGGTTACTTGCTTGTCGTTTTTAAACACGGTCACCACACCTGCATGACCACTGTAATTCGCACCACGGATTGCTTTAACACCGTCAAAACGATACTGGTATTCATTAAGCGCGACTTTATCACCCGGCTTCATCGATACATCGCGCTCAACTGAGTACGCAGAGGTTAAGGTAACGCCTGCAATTACAAATGCTAAACCAACATGACCCAATACCATCGCCCAATAACTCAAACCTAGACGTTTAAAGCCCTCAGACAATGTCGTGTGAATAGTCACTTTTGACACTAAATCGACAAACGTTGTGACAAAAATCCATATCGCCAGCGTTGTGGCTATAAACGTGATTGGCGCCACTACATCATAGCTTGAGTACAGCCATGCAGCAGTTGCAACAACACTGACTACTGCTGATAACGCAAGCTTATTTTGTAGCATTGACCACTTATTTTGTTTCCATCGTAGTAGCGGCCCAATTCCCATTAAAATAGCGAATGGAACAAGTAAAATAGCAAACATCTTGTTAAAGAATGGTTCACCAATAGAGATACTGCCTAAACCAAGCTCTTTATGGATCATAGGTAACAACGTACCTAACAGAACGATTAAAGTCGCTACAACGAGAAAGATATTATTAAGCCACAGTGCCACTTCGCGTGATGCAAACTTATATCGCCCTTCACTTTTCACTTGAGAAACGCGCAGTGCATACAGGCTCAACCCGCCACCAACAACAATCGCTAAAAAGGCCAATATGAACATACCGCGATTAGGGTCTGAGGCAAACGCATGCACCGAAACAATAATGCCTGAACGCACAATAAAGGTGCCTAATAGGCTCAATGAAAACGCAGCTATTGCCAGTAGTACTGTCCACGACTTAAATACACCACGCTTTTCTGTGGTCGATAATGAATGCAATAACGCGGTGGCAACAAGCCACGGCATTAACGAGGCATTTTCCACTGGATCCCAGAACCACCAGCCACCCCAGCCTAGTTCTGAGTATGCCCACCAACTGCCGATAGTAATACCAAACGTTAAAAAGCCCCACGCTGTCATTGTCCAAGGTCGAGACCATTTTGCCCACGTATTATCAAGCTTGCCGATAAGGAGTGCAGCAATCGCAAACGCGAATGACACAGATAAACCCACATAGCCCATGTAAAGTAATGGTGGGTGGATAATCATGCCAGGATCTTGAAGAAGTGGATTCAAATCTCGCCCTTCAACAGGGAAATAAGGCAGTAATCGTTCAAATGGACTCGACATTAACAAGGTGTAAAGCATAAAGCCCACGCCTAAAAAGCCTAAAACACCCAGTACACGCGCACGTAATACCCAAGGCAATGATTTAGAACGCATTGCAACAACCGCAGTCCACCCTGCTTGCATCACTAACCACAACAAAATAGCGCCTTCATGGCCCCCCCACGTCGAGGTAATTTTGTAATACCAAGGTAAGGTGCTACTTGAGTGGTAGGCTACGTACGAAACGGTAAAATCATCAGTTAAACTGGCATAAATAAGCGCAGCAAAAGAGAGCAGTACAAACACAAACTGGCCCACTGCCAGTGAGGGCGCCGCACGCATCAGGCGTAAATTACCAGTATGAGCACCCCACAATGGAAAAATACACAATAAGACACTGAGCACCATGGCCAGTGTGAGTGAAAAATAACCGAGTTCTGGGATCATATTAATTACCGCTTTCTAAGTTATAGGTCGGTTTTTCGTGCTTGATACCTTTCACTGCTTCAGCAACTTCCGCTGGCATGTATTCTTCATCATGCTTAGCGAGTACTTCAAACGCATCAATCTCGTTGGCATTCACAAGCACCCCTTGGGCTACAATCCCTTGGCCTTCACGAAATAAGTCTGGCAAGATGCCTTGGTAATTAATTGTCACCATTGGGCCTGTATCAATCAGTTTAAAACTGACTTTAAGGCTTGATTCATCACGCACAACAGAGCCTGGTACAACCATACCGCCAATACGCAATTTTTGACCTATGTGCGGCTTTTCTTTGTTAGGGCCTTTACCATCAACAAGCTCACTCGGCGTATAAAATAAATTAATGTTTTCTTGTAGTGCATATAGCACCAAACCAATCGTTGCACCCACACCGAAAATGATGGCGACAACAGCTAATAAGCGTTTTTTACGTCTTGGATTCATTGCCCTGCCTCTTGCTTCGCTTTTTTAATGCGCTCTTCTCGTTGTGCTTGTTGCTTAACTGAAGAGAAAATACGTTTCGTATCGTTTAACGAACTCACTAAAATACCAAGTAAAATTAATGCACAACTGCCAAATGACAACCACACATAAAAGCCATAGCCTCCCATGGCAATAAAATCTGCAAAAGAATCAAACTGCATGATTAACCTCGCTCAAGCATTTGACGCACCCACGGACGGTGCTTTTCACGCTGTAATATTTCATTTTTAAGACGGATCAACGTCACAGTCCCGACAAAGGCAGCAAACGCAACAATATTCACCATTAATGGCCAAAACATGCTTGGGTCAATCGCTTTTGTATCAAACTTTGTGATTGTGGCACCTTGGTGAAGGGTGTTCCACCACTCAACTGAGAAGTGAATGATAGGGAGGTTTATTACCCCAACAATGGCCAAAATACACGCGGCTCGCCCTGCGGCTTTCTTATCTTCAAAAGCATGGTATAGCGACAACACACCTAAGTATAAAAATAACAGAATAAGCTCTGACGTTAAGCGTGCATCCCACACCCACCAAGCGCCCCACATAGGTTTACCCCAGGCTGCTCCGGTGATTAATGCGATTGCTGTTACACACGCTCCAACAGGCGCAATTGCAATCACTGCAAGTTCAGCATTACGTAGTTGCCATACTAATGCGATCACTGCGGCAATCGCCATAGAGGAATAAGCACCCATCGATAAGATTGCAGATGGGACATGGATAAAAATAATTCGGTAGCTGTCTTTTTGTTGGTAATCTGCAGGTGCATAAGCCAGCCCCCAGACCCATCCAACAATCATACACACCACCGTCACGACGGCGAAATAAGGCAGTAAGGTGTTACACAATTGGTAAGCACGATCTGCTTTTGCGTAGGGATGTAACCACTTCCACATATTAACTTACACTCACTTTCAATGCTGACGATATGGCAATTGGCGCAGCTAAAATCGCAACGATTAGCATGGCGCCAAGGATTGCAAGCTGTCCACTATACGCAAGCTCCATTGAACTGGTGTCGATAGCAGATGTTGCAAAAATTAATACTGGGATATACAAAGGCAACACAAGTAAGCTCATTAAAATGCCGCCTTTTTGTAAACCCACCGTGAGTCCAGCACCGATTGCGCCTATAAAGCTTAGCAAAGGTGTGCCCAATAACAGGGTTAGCACTGTAGCAAGAAGTGCTGAACTTTCTAAATTTAATAACAAAGCGAAAACTGGCGTCATTAATACCAAAGGCAGCCCCGTAATCACCCAATGAGCAGCCACTTTAGCCAATACTGTCAAAGGTAACGGGTATGACGAAGCTATAAGCTGCTCTAATGTGCCATCGTGGTAATCATCACGAAAAAGTTTGTCTAAACCAAGCATGGTTGAAAGTAATGCGGCGACCCAAATAATACCCGGTGCCATTCGTGCTAATAAACCCGGTTCAGGTCCAATCGCCAGAGGGAAAAGAGTGATAACAATCAGAAAAAATAGAATAGGATTAACGATTTCAGCACGCTGACGAAACGCTAATTTAAGATCTTTTGAAAAAACCGCAGAGAACAGTTGCCAATAAGAGTGCTGCTTTACCATCAGTGGCGATACTCCAAAGTCACCGTTTTAAGGTCACTAAACTGTGTCGTTAAATCTTGGTGCGTAGTGAGAAGAATAGCCCCACCAGCATTTAAGTGTTCAACGAATCGTGCTTGTAAAAATGCCACACCGCTTTTATCAAGTGCTGTAAATGGCTCATCTAAAATCCATAACTTTGCACTGTTTAGCCATAGTCGCACTAAAGCCACACGACGTTGCTGTCCTGCGGAGAGCATGCGTACTGGCACATCTTCAAGTCCTACTAAACCAATTTTGGCTAAGATAGGATAGAGATCTTGCTGTGTATCGTAACCATTAATCTTTAGCCAAAATGCCACATTCTCAAGCGCCGTCAGTTGGCTATTCACACCTGTTTTATGACCGATAAATAAAAGCGATTGCGCATACTCATCGTAGTATTTTGCAATCGAACGCTCTTGCCATAAAACATCGCCCTCATCTGGCATAGCGAAACCAGCAATAATACGCAATAATGATGTTTTACCAGCCCCATTCGGACCAGCTAACTGCATAATTTGCCCCGATTTCAAGCTGAAATTAAGATCCGCAAACAAACAACGATCTTGCTTGATGCAGGTGACGGCCTTAATGTGTAACAAGATGATGATTCTCTATACCCAAAATTAGGCGTTAGTCTACCATAATGATAGGGTAATACGAATATTGCTTTATAACGATTAACTTATATTTGATCTAAAATAATGAATAAACAAAGCCAGTTGACTCTCACCACTCACCTAAACCTTGATCCAAAAGGCATACATTCGGCTGGTCAACAACACCCCAACGATGCGTTAAAAGCACTCACAGAACAGCACTTAACAGCACGCAATATTGTTGTAACTAAACATACTGTGCAAATGGATGTATTAATTAATAACAGCTGGCAAACCTTACGCTTATCGACAGAACAAGCGAACCCACAACTTGAGAAATTTTTAGCCGCAACCATTCAATTAAGCAGCGATGGTAAACAACTGACAATATCACCCTTACCCGTAACAATGACGCTGAGTAAAGCGCCTCAGTTACACGCTTTACTTAATCTGTTAACACAGGGTGACTCACGTACAACCGCTCCCTTACCTGCAAACCTTGCTGCAAAAAAGCCGGCTTTACAATTACCCGTACTCAATACTGAATTTGTACTCAATAACACCCTTGCAGCACTCTTAAAAACAGAAACCCCACTCAAGGCTGTGATAGTGCCTGCCAGCAATAAACACAACGAGTTTTCGCTGACAATCATTAACCGTTTTGGTGATTCACTTCACCAACAAAGCATTAGCCAGCAAAAGGTCGCAGAACTTTTGGCAAAACTCACACCTGAGCTAAACCTAAAGCTATCTGGGCAACAAGTGCAGTTGAACATACCTGAAAAGCCAACGTCCTCCTTAACAGTGCCATTAAATACTCTGCCCTCTAAGCAAGTAAAAAATATTCAAGCTCAATGGCAGTTAAGCCCGCTTAGTTTAATAATGACACCTAAAGCAATTAAAGACACTATCACGCTTATTAACCAAGCGCCTGCACAGCAAATAACACTTAAAAACTCTCTCGCAGAGACCTTTATTCAAGCACTGCAAAGCCAGCGCAATGCCTCCCCTAAACAGCATGTTGAATTAACGCCACTAAGCACCACAGACTCACCGATTCGCTCATGGTTAAAAGGCAGTTTTGCCGACCTAAAAACGCGCATAACCGATGCTGTTCGTTATTTCGAAAAACTACCCGCTGCAAATAAAGCCACAAATAATTCACTTGATGCTGCATTGAACACTAAAACCGACTCAATCAGTCAGCTTGGCTTTAATGCTAAACGACTCGATATTGTCAAACTCGCGGCTTTTGAAAATAACAGGCCAACCGAAACACGATTCCATCAGCCAACATCAGCAACCGCTGTGGCTGATGCACCAAAGACTCATGCCCCCTTAGCCAACACTTCAGGGACAACAGCTACAATACGAGCGCAGGTCGAAAACCCGATGCTGCCTGTTAGCTTTACTAAATCGGCGCCACTTGTTCAGCTATTTAAATTGATTAAAGCAAGTGTTTTTCCACGCATCAATAGTCAACAAGCAATTGAATTACAAAAACTAATCCCCGCTGAGGCTAATAAAACTCAGGGGACAGAGTCGCCATTAATAAAGCCTCACGCTAAACCTGTTGCAGCAAACCAAATGACACTGACCCAGCCGCCAAGTAATGTAGCAAGTATCAAAACGCAACCAGCGCTGACACACCCCAAGTTAGACAAACTGCTGACAGATGCGAGTAATACATTAAAAATGCAGCCACCTTATTTAGCGTTGAAAGAGCCTAACTTAGCGCAACCATTACAACCCATTAGGCCTTTAGAGGCGGCGTTAATTGCAAAGTTACTGCCTTTACCTAACACCAAAAGTAGCGCAGTCAGTGATCTTCCTGTACAGCTGAGTCAAAAAATCAATGAACTAAGTGAGCAGAACAAATCCCCCTCAGTCGATTTAAATAGATTGGTGAATCAAGCATTTAATAGAATGATATCAAATCAAAATGTACACCCTTCAACCATTGAGCGTGAGTTACTGAGCATTATAAGGCCCTCAAGTTTGACACCTCAAAGCCAACAAGCCAGTTTTACTCAAGGGCTTGAACAATTAGCTATAACCACACTCGCGGCCCCCATCGTAAGCCAAGCCCCTACAAATCTTAGTTTTAATAATCAAACAGGGCTTGATGCACTTTTACAAGTGTTAGTACCTAACTTTAAAGCCGTGAACAGTAATAAGTTACTCGAACAGCTTCAACAACCTAGCTTGCAAGCCATGGCCGCAGAAATAAGCCAAGTAAAAACAGCGCTCACTCAAGTGCAAGCAACACCGATTAACCAGCAACAAGATGCCAGCGCCCTCGCGCAATTTTTCTTACCCATGAAACTCCCCCCAGAAACAGGGCAAACAGAGATAAGTCTTGGGCAATACAAAAAACCCAGTAAAAATAAACTCGAGAGCAAGAATGTGTGGTTTGTTAGGTTAAACTTTGACTTTGCAACGCTTGGTAAACTGCAAGTAACGGCTGAGGTTATGGATACCGCGGTCGATTGCCAATTGCTTGCATCGTCGCAAGAGGTAACCGCTCTAGCGCACCCGCATTTAGATACACTGCGCCATAAGCTCGCTAGTCATGGTTTAAATGTAGGAGAGTTAAGTTTAAAACAAGGTGCAACGACTCATCAGGCATTTTATAAATCGCATGCCATCATCAACATAAAGGTTTAATATTCAATGAGCGAACAATACACACATAAGTCAGCCATTGGTCTTCTCTACGAAGCTGGAAACTCGCCAAAAGTAACCTGTAAAGGATTTGGTGAGCTGGCAGAAGAAATTGTGAAGCTTGGCGAACAAAAAGGCATTTTAGTTCATCAAGATGCTGATTTAGCAAAAACACTGTCACATCTTGAGTTAGGTGAAGAGATACCGAAGGAGCTTTATTATGTGATTGCTGAGCTTATTGCCTTTTCGTATGTTTTACGCGGTAAATTCCCCCCTGGTTGGCAAGATTTTCAAGGCAAGTTAAATATTCAGGCTTAAAAAGGAACGTCCTTTCACATCATTAAGTAATACCATTCCGCTTAATTAAGTGGTCTATTTTGAGGCAATAAAACCGCGTTGATAACAAGACAAAAATTTAGTTATTTAGTTGTTCTAAATCAGAAATTTTTAACGCAGGTAGCGACTGGTTTGATCACTCAAAATGATTAAGTATTTTTGCGGATTGGTATAATCTATATCAGGTAAAAAATGGTGTCGATGGCAAGGCAAAAATGTCGTTATTTAGTTGTTCTCGGCAATTGCTCCTGCCCTACCTCCTGCACCCATGCAGTCGTAAATCAGACATTTTTAACGCAGCTAGCGACAGGTTTAATCCCTCAAAATGATTAAGCATTAGTGCAAGTTGGCAAAAAGGTGCTCTTAAGCACCTTTTTGTTTATGAAGCGACATAAGTAACTCAGCTTCAGCTCTGGGTAGTTCACATTCGTGAATAATCTCTTCGAGATCAGCACCCAGTTCAACCATTTTGACCGCGCGCGAATAGATTTTCGCATTAGGATCATCATATTTTTGTGCGTCTTGCAGTTGCTCAAGCTCTTGGCTTTTTTCTTCCACTGCGACAACACGTTTGCCAATACTTAGCATTCCTGCGCGCATTTCAGCCACTTCACTACGCAGAATACTCAGTTGTTGTTGAGTTTCTTGCAGTTGTTTTTGCTTTGCTTGAATAGCCGCGGATTGTTTATTGTTATTAACAAAAATAAGCCCCAAACACACTAATACAAGTAGGATTGAGGCACCAAACAAGGAGTATAACAGCATATAATTTCCAAACGCTTTATAGTGCGCTCAGCTCGTCCCACTCATCGTCATTTAATAGCTTATTCAGATCAACCAAGATCAATAACTCACCATCACGGTTTGAAACGCCTTGGATAAACTTAGCGCTCTCTTCAGTGCCAATATTTGGCGCACTGTCGATTTCAGAGCTGCGTAAATAAACAACTTCAGCCACACTGTCGACTAAAATACCAATAACTTGTTTTTCGGCTTCAATAATAACAATGCGCGAATTGTCTGTTACTTCTGCACCCATTAAGCCAAAACGTGCACGCGTATCGATAACCGTAACAACATTACCACGCAAGTTAATAATGCCCAATACATAAGAAGGCGCGCCTGGTACAGGAGCAATTTCGGTATAGCGAAGTACTTCTTGTACTTGCATTACGTTAATGCCGTACGTTTCTGCTTCAAGTTTAAAGGTTACCCACTGTAACACTTCATCGTTGCTATCAGCATTTTTATTCGCTGACAGTAGTCTTTCTTCACTCATGCTATTACTCCGTAATAATAGTTACTGCTCACGGCTGTCTAAGCCTTGCTCTAGCAATTGATATAAATTTTCAACATCAATCAAGGCACACATTTTTTCTTTAATAACCCCAGCAAGCCAAGGCCGCTTACCTGATTTTGCTCGCCATTTTACATCTTCTTTGCGAAGCGTAATATTATTTACGAGCTTTTCAGCCAACAATCCCCATTGGCTATCACCTAAGGTGATTAAATACTGATAATCTAGTGATTGTTCTAGCTTTTCATTATACTTTTCTGGCATAACCCAGCGAGCGGTGTCTACCACATTCAGTTTTTCATCGCGGTTAAGCATGACCCCTTTAAACCACTTAGGCTTACCAAATAATTGGTTTACCTCTGCAAGCTGATGGATACCGCCTAATGCTTTTAACGGCACTGCAAGGGTTAACCCTGCCACCTCAAAAAATAAAGCCTGAAACTCACCATCAAAATAGTCTTCTTGACGTTCAGATGACGTTTTAGCTGCAATGTCATTGCTAGATTTCTCGACTATATCTTTGATATTAGCTTGGTTCTCGGTTTTCTCAAGCTCTTTAGTCGGTTCAACTAGGGGTATTTCGGGTTCAGGTGCCGCTTCTGGCGGAGCAATGTCTACTTTTGGTTGTTTTACTTGCTCCAGTAATTTTGCAACAGGCTCTAGATTTTGTTCAGCAGGTTCATCTTCGCACAGCAAGGCACCCAAGTATTGGGTCATCACTTTTTCATTGGCAAATAAATGCTTACTCATCGTTAACCTTGTGCAATTAAGAAATCAAGTAACGCGCGATATGCAAAAACCCCGCGTGAACGCGGGCAAAATTGAATCGGCACTTGTTGTGCCAAACTCGCATCTCTAAATTTTGTATCCACCGGCACTACACCAGACCACACTTTGTCTTTGTAATTATCCTGCAACGTTTTATAGGCTTCAAGGGATGCTTTAGTCCGCTTGTCGTACATAGTAGGGATAATTGTATATTGGTATTGTTTCGACTGTGAAGTTTGCATTAACTCCATAGTACGCATCATTCTATCAAGCCCTTTCAATGCCAAGAATTCAGTTTGCACAGGAACCAAAATACGCTCACTGGCAGCTAATGCATTAACCATTAGCACCCCAAGGACTGGCGGGCAGTCAATGATAGCGTAATCATAATGCTCACTAATTTTAGCCAGTGCTTTTTTTAAAATAAGGCCCATGCCATTTTTGTTGCCCATGCTTCTATCAAGCGTTGCTATGGCCATGGTCGCGGGCATTATATCAAGGTTTTCAAGCGTTGAAGGGCACAGCGCCTGTAAAATTTCTTCACTTGCCATACTATTGCCGCGGGCAAAAATATCATAAACACTGACTTCCAGCTCTTCTGAATCAATGCCAAAATAATAAGTAAGTGACGCATGCGGATCGGTGTCTATGAGTAAAACGCGCTTTCCTTGTAATGCTAGAATACCAGCAAGACTAACAGCTGTTGTTGTCTTCCCTACTCCACCTTTTTGATTCGCTACTGTCCAAATTTTCACATCACACCTTATTATTGTTCATTGCGCGTGGTAATTCGAATCCCACCATGGGGTAATTGAATCACTTTAATGGTGTTATCATTGCTTGGCAACTCAATTTCAGCAGGCTCTTCAGGTGCGACATCCATTGGTTGATCATTATTTTGCTTTGGCTCTGGCGGTAAACCGTATTTAGATAATGCCACCACGACTTTACGATTTTCGGCTCGACCTTGTGCTGTATCATTACTGGCAAACGGTGAATACTGGCCATACCCTTCAATTGCCATTCGTGCAGGGTTTATTCCTAAACTTTCAAGCTCAACAAGTATAGACGTGGCACGTGCAACAGATAATTCCCAGTTAGAACGAAACATTTCATTACGGATACCTTCGTTATCCGTGTAGCCTCTAACGCGAATATAGTTATCAACAGGGGCAATAATCTCTTTAACTAGAGCAACCACTTCCTTTGCTCGTTGTTGTGCAACTGCGCTACCCGATGAAAATAACATGCCTGAGCTCAATTCTATGATAAGCCAATCTTGATGAAGCTCTAAACTAGCCTCACCATCCCGAATTTCATCGATTAATGCTGATTGTAACTTGGTAAGCAAGCTATCAAGGGGTTTACCTAAGTGCTTTTTATCTATATTGCTGGTTTCACTTTGACCGTCGAGTAACTCGGGGCCTTGCTCATCTTTACGTATACTTTCACCGTACAAAATATCGTTTTCAGGGGTCACACGGTCAGTTAAAATACCCGTCCCATTGACGCCTGTGCCTGCCTGCTCCTGTTTGCGAGCTGACTTTTCAAACACCTGCTCAAGCGAATCAGACAAAATTTGAAAATCTTCATTCTTGCTAATAGCGATAGCGTACATAACAACAAAAAAAGCGAACATGATAGTCATGTAGTCTGCATAAGAGACTAACCAGCGCTCTGTGTGCTGGCTTTTTTGAGTGGTATGACGCATACGACGGCGCATCATAAAAACTTACTCACTGACTAAGCTTGGACGTTCAACACGGTACGCCTCAAGTTTAAGTTCAATATTGAGTGGGCTCTCGCCTTGAGCAATCGCAATAATGCCTTCAGCAAGTAATTCGTGATACAGCATTTTTTGTTCAATCTGTTGTTTTAGCTTATTTGCCATTGGCAGGAACAATAAATTAGCTAAACCGACGCCGTAAATCGTCGCAATAAACGCCGTTGCAACGCCTGCGCCTAACTTTTCTGGGTCAGTAATAAATTGCATTGCCTGAATAAGGCCAAGCACGGCCCCTAATATGCCAATTGTGGGGCTATAGCCGCCCATTGCTTCATACACGCGACTGACTTCTAACAGACGTTCGCGTTCAAGCATTAAATCAATTTCTAGCGTATCTCTGAGCTTATTTTCGCCGGCGCCATCAACAAGCAAGCTTAAACCTTTTGCAGCATAGGGGTCTGGGTGCGCAAGCGCTTCAGACTCTAAAACTAAATACCCTTCTTGACGCGCTTTTTGTGACCACCGCTTCACCTGCTCAATCGCGGCGTCCACATCATGATAAGGAGGAAAAAACACCCAGTGACTAATTTTCAGCGTTTTAGTAAACACACTGCCTGGCGTTTGCAGCATGACCGCACCTAAAGTTCCCCCAAGTACAATAATTAAGGCAGGACCATTGAACAAAGCACTAACAACCCCTCCCTCAAGCGCGTAGCCGAAGGTTATGGCACAAATAGCAACGATTAATCCAAGAAAAGACAGCTTATCCACAGCCAGTCTCACGTATTAAGCGTGTAGCAACATCATTAAGAGCTAGGTTTTCACTGGCTAAACCCGCATTAGCAACGGCCTGTGGCATACCATAAACCACACTGGTTTTTTCATCTTGTGCCCAAATAGTGGCTCCCACTTGCTTCAGCATGCGAGCACCATCACGACCATCAGCCCCCATACCAGTCAGCACCACCGCTAATACATCACCACCAAATGCTTTTGCAGCACTGGCAAATGTCACATCGACACTGGGTTTATAGGTAATACGCGGACTGTCATCTTCAAACACACGCAGTGTGCGTGCAGAGCCACGTCCCTCTATCAGCATTTGCTGACCACCCGGTGCTAAATACGCAGTGCCAGGCATCAGTCTGTCACCCTGCTGTGCTTCTTTCACATTGATTTTACACAGGCCATTTAAACGTGCAGCAAACGCTGGCGTGAATGCAGCCGGCATATGTTGAATAAGTAATATGGGGTGCGGAAAATTAGCAGGTAGTTGCGTTAATATTGTTTGCAGCGCAACGGGGCCACCTGTCGAGGTGCCAATTGCAACAACTTGGTACTGCTTCCCTGACGCTCTAACATTACTCGACGGCGAAGGCGCTGCGGGAGTTGAACGGCTAAAACTACGATCTGGCTGAACAATGCCGCCAGTTCGCGTGCTAGTTGCAGGTGTCGGGGACGCCGGACGAGGTGAAGTCAAAGGACGTGTAAAACGAGAAATACGGCGACGCCCTATTTCCTTTACTTTATTTTGTAGTAAGGCAATCGCTTCTTCATTGTTTCTTGCAATGTCTTCAAACTTTTTAGGCAAGAAATCAAGCGCCCCCGCGTCCAGTGCATCTAGCGTGGCTGTTGCACCATCTCGGGTTAACGAAGAAAACATTAATATTGGCGTAGGCGTTGCTGCCATAATTTCTTTAACAGCACTAATGCCGTCAAGTACCGGCATTTCAACATCCATTGTAATAACGTCTGGTTTTAGCTCACGCGCTTTATCAACTGCTTCGCGGCCATTTACAGCAAACCCTATTACCTGAATGTCGCTGTCTTGCTCTAATATTTCGCTTACTCTGCGACGAAAAAAGCTTGAATCATCAACAACTAATACTTTGACTGCCATTAGCACTCTCTTGTTATTTATGCCATAAAGTGCAGCATATTAGCTGCACTTTAAAATTATTGAGCCTAACTATTATTAGCCAACGTAATGTTTTAGCATACTTGGTACATCTAAAATCAGTGCAATGCCACCATCAGAAGTGATTGTTGCGCCTGCCATACCTGGTGTACCTTGCAGTAAAGCATCGAGAGGTTTTATCACCACCTCTTCTTGACCAATTAATGAGTCAACGACAAAGCCCACTTGCTTAGTACCAATCTGTACGATAACCACATGACCTTCGGCTTTACGCTCTTGGCGATTGGCTCCTTTAACTAACCAATGTTGTAAATAAAATAATGGAATCGCTTTTTTACGGACAATAATCGTCAGTTGCCCATCGACAACGTTGGTCTTTGTTAAATCAAGATGGAAAATTTCACTCACCCCAGCCAGTGGTAAAGCAAAGGTTTGCTCACCCACAATAACCATCAGAGTCGGCAAGATTGCCAGTGTTAAAGGTACTTTGATCTCAAGTATAGTTCCAACACCTAGCTCAGATTGAATGTTCACAGAGCCATTTAGTTGGGTGATTTTGGTTTTCACCACATCCATACCCACACCACGACCTGAAATATCTGAGATTTCCTCTTTGGTTGAAAAACCAGGTGCAAATATTAAATTATACGCTTCAGTGTCCGATAAACGACTCGCTTGGTCGTGATCGATAACCCCTTTGTTTATTGCTATTTTTTTCAGCTTCTCAGGATCCATACCTGCACCATCATCACGAATGGTGAGCAGAATATGATCGCCTTCTTGCGATGCTGAAAGCGTAACTGTCCCTGTACGAGGCTTACCGGCCGCTTCGCGCACCGCAGGCATCTCGATACCATGGTCAACAGAGTTACGCACTAAGTGAACAAGTGGATCAGCAAGGGCTTCAACTAAGTTTTTATCTAAGTCGGTTTCTTCACCGACTAATAGCAAGTTGATGTCTTTTTTCAAGCTACGTGCTAAATCACGAACAACACGCGGGAAACGACCAAATACTTTCTTAATTGGCTGCATGCGGGTTTTCATTACCGCACCTTGCAAGTCTGCCGTGACGACATCTAGGTTCGAAATGGCTTTCCCCATCGCCTCACTGTTGGTGTTATTTGCAAGGCTCACTAAGCGATTGCGCACCAACACCAACTCACCAACCATGTTCATAATTTGGTCTAACCGTTTAGTGTCGACACGCACGGTTGTTTCAGCTTGGGGAGGCGGCGCTTTTTTCGCCGCAGCAGCAGCCTGTTTCTCAGGCGCTTTTTCAGTTGGCGCAGGCTTACTCGTTGCAGGTTGTGGCGCAGGTTTAGCAGGCTCAACCTTTGCAGCCACTGGGGCCGCAGGTTTTGCTGGCTCAACTTTGGTTGTTTCTGGCGTTTGCGGCTTATCTGTCTCTAATGATTGTGGCGCACTGCCTTTGCCATGTAATTCATCAAGTAATGCTTCAAACTCATCATCACTAATTTCATCATCAGAGCCTTCATTACTGACTGCAGGGGGGCTTTGCTCGACCACAGCGCTTGGCTCAGCGGGAGCTTGGCGGGTAATTTTGTCGGCTTTTACTTCACCAAAGCTGCCAACGCCGTGAAGCTCATCTAATAAGCTGTCAAACTCATCATCGGTAATATCATCGCTGTCACTGCTCATGGTGTCTGATGTGATTGATGCAGGCCCTTGGCCTTTACCGTGCAACTCATCGAGCAAGCTTTCGAATTCATCTTCAGTAATTTCATCTATGTTTTGTGGTTGAGCTTGGGTATCACCCAATCCCCCATCAAATAACATATCAAATGCAAACGGATCGTCGTCATCAATATTACTAGAGACATCAGCAGTAACTTCGGGTGTATCAACAACCGGTTCAGGCTCAACAGTGACTTCTTCAGCTACTTCGTCTGTTACGGTTGTGTCTTCACCAGCGAGCTCTTCTGCTGTTGGTGGTTGACTTAATTTATGTAGGACGTCTAAGAGGGCTTGATCTGCTGGCTCTGGTTGTTCACGATTTTGAATTGTCGCGAACATTTCATTGATTGTATCGAGGGCTTGTAAAATAACATCCATAAGTTCTGGAGTTACACTGCGCACGCCTTGGCGCAACAAATCAAACACATTTTCAGCACCATGACACGCATCAACAAGCTCAGTCATGCTTAAAAAGCCTGCGCCACCTTTTACGGTGTGAAAGCCTCTAAAAATAGCGTTTAGTAAGTCTTTATCATCTGGATTATTTTCAAGCTCGACCAATTGCTCCGACAAAAGCTCTAAAATTTCCCCTGCTTCAACAAGGAAATCCTGTAAAATATCTTCATCGACTTCAAAGCTCATGCAGCTACTCTCCTCTTAGAAGCCCAGACTTGATAATAGGTCATCAACTTCATCTTGTCCTGAAACAACATCATCGCGTGACTCTTTATCAATAATTGGCCCTTCTGGACCTGCCAGCGTATCGCTTTGTGCAGGTGCTTTGTCTATGGCCTGTTTTTCTTGTTTTATTTGACCATCGTCTTGACTGCCGAATACAGTTAAGAGATTGATTAAACTGTCTTCTACTTCGCGCACTAATTCGATAACACGGCGTATTACCTGCCCCGTCAAGTCTTGATAATCTTGCGCCATTAGCACGTTGGTCATCAAGCCTTGTAACTCATCTGTTTTGGTGTGCGAGTTATTCATGAACTTATCTAAGCTGTGGCATAACGTTTTAAATTCACCGAGTTCAATTTCTCGATTCATTAAACGATCCCACGTTGGTTTAATCGTGGCAATTTCATCAGCGAGCTGTTGTGCTATAGGCAAACTAGCTTCCACGGCATCCATCGTTTTATTGGCCGCGCTTTCAGTCATTTCCATAACATAATTCAAGCGCTGCTTTGCATCCGGGATTGCTTCTGTTGTTAAATCTGTGAGTCGAGTATCAAGATCGAAGTTTTTTAGTGCTTCATGAAGTTGTCGTGTCAATTTACCGACTTCAGCAAACAACTCTGATTGTTCTTTTGATGCTGTTTCAAGTATCAGCTTATCAGCTTTCTCTTGTTCACCATTTTCAAGATACTCAACAAGTTGACGAGCTTGCTCTAAACTTATTTGAGGCGCAGCAAGTGCTGACATAAGCCTCTCCCCTTAGATTAACCTAAACGTTCAAACACTTTTTCCAATTTGGTTTTCAGTGTCGCAGCAGTGAATGGTTTGACGATATAGCCATTAACACCCGCTTGAGCAGCAGCAACAATTTGTTCTTTTTTCGCTTCAGCTGTCACCATTAACACGGGGATATGTTTAAGGCTATCATCAGCACGAATTGCGCGTAATAGATCAATACCTTGCATTCCAGGCATATTCCAATCTGTTACAACAAAATCAAACTCTTGATTTTGCAACATCGGCAATGCTGTTGAACCATCATCAGCTTCCTGCACATTGGTAAAACCTAAATCCCTTAACAGGTTTTTAATGATACGTCTCATTGTAGAAAAATCATCAACAACAAGAATTTTCATGTTTTTATCCAAAACATCCTCCGGTGAGGTTTGAACCTTATTTACTTACTACTAATTAATCCAGTCATTGATTTTTGCTTTGAGCTTAATCATCGCCTGACCATGTATTTGACTCACACGCGATTCGCTAACATCGAGTATGTGCCCTATTTCTTTTAAGTTCATTTCATCGTTGTAATACAAAGACAAAACGAGTGCATCTCTTTCTGGTAACGATTGGATAGCCGTCAATAGAGACTGGTTAAACCGTTCATTTTTAACATTATTAAACGGTTTGTCTAGTGCTAAATCATGCCCCATAGGTGTGATGACGTCTTCATCAACGCCTAAATCCTCTATACCCAGTACCTTACTGGAATTTACATCATGTAGAATATGATGGTACTCATCCAGTGTAATATCAAGTTTTTCAGCAACTTCTGTGTCTTTTGGCTCGCGGTTTAAAATACTCTCTAAATCCGAAATCGTTTCAGCGACAAGGCGTGCATTACGGTGAACTGAACGGGGAGCCCAATCACCTCGACGGATTTCATCGAGCATAGCCCCTCGAATTCGAATACCCGCAAATGTTTCAAAACTGGCCCCTTTACTCGCATCAAAATTTTTCGACGCTTCTATAAGGCCAATCATACCTGACTGAATCAAATCATCGAGTTGCACACTGGCAGGTAAACGAGCAATTAGATGACACGCTACTTTTTTGACTAAAGAGGCATGTTTTTCAACAATCGCATTTAAATTCTGTGCTGATTGATATCCCATCGCTTTATTCACCGATGTTGTCATAGTTAACCGTTTACTAGTTTTTCAATAAAAAATTCTAAATGACCTGACGGTTGATTTGGAATTGGCCACTTAACTGCTTTCGTTGCTAATGTTTTAAATGCCACAGCGGCTGGTGAGTTTGGAAATAACTCCACAATCACTTTTTGGCGGCGGGTCGATTTGCGCATATTCTCGTCATACGGAATGGTTGCGACAAGTTCCATAGACACATCTAAGAATCGATCCGTTACTTTTGAGAGTTTAGCAAATAATTCTTGCCCTTCACGCATACTGCGCACCATATTGGCAACTATTTTAAATTTGTAAACGCCATGCTCACGACTTAACACTTTAATTAGGGCGTAAGCGTCGGTAATTGAGGTAGGTTCATCACATACAACAACAACAACATCTTGCGCTGCACGCGAAAAGCTTAATACCATGTCTGAAATACCCGCAGCGGTATCGACAATTAAAATATCAAACTCAGTATTTAGCTCGCTAAATGCGCGGATAAGCCCCGCATGTTCTGACGGTGTTAACTCAACCATACTTTGCGAGCCCGAAGTCGCTGGCACAATTTTTATACCTGCTGGGCCTTCGACAAGAATTTCATCCAGTTCACACTCACCAGATAAAACATGAGATAAGTTTCTCTCGACACGTAAACCAAGCATTACGTCACAATTTGCCAACCCTAAATCGGCATCTAATACTAATACACGATTTCCCAGCTGACCTAATGCGATCGCGGTATTGAGTGACACATTCGTTTTACCCACACCACCTTTGCCGCCAGTGACAGCGATAACTTTAACGCCACTATTATTATTTTGATTCATTTTGCGCAGGCCGCTTGCTTGATCTAATACTGTGTTAATCATACATCCCTACTGTGTTCGACGCTACTGCTTGACGTCGTGAATGTTGTGCTTTTGCTCGTTTTAAATATAATTGCTCAGCTTTTTTTACTAGTTTTTCTGCATTCGCAACGCGAATATCTTCAGGAACACGCTGACCATTAGTAAGATACCCTATTGGCAAGCGATTTTGAATCGCAATACTAATAATCTCACCTAAACTAAGTGATTCATCTAACTTAGTGAAGATACAACCACTTAGTTGCACTTTTTTAAAGTGGCGAACGGTTTCTTGTAGCACGTTAATTTGCGCTGTTGCACTTAACACTAAATAACTGCGAATGTCGACACGCTGATTGCGCATTAATGTATTAAGTTGCTCAGTTAAGCGTAAGTCGCGTTGACTCATACCCGCAGTGTCTATTAATACTAGACGCTTATTGCGTAAATGGTATAACACTTCAGCTAATTCATTTGCGTCTTTAACTTGTTTCACACCACAGCCAATAATGCGGCCATAAGTGGCTAGCTGCTCATACGCTCCAATACGGTAAGTGTCTGTTGTAATAAGCGCGACTTTATCTGCACCATATTTTTGTGCTCCAAGGGCTGCCAATTTCGCCACCGTGGTGGTTTTGCCCACCCCCGTAGGACCCACTAAAGCGTACACACCGCCTTGACGTAAAATTTCATTATTTGTTGTATGCATTTGGTTTTCAACCATTTGCAATAAGGCTTGCCACGCTTGTTGACGCGAAACGTCATCAGGAATAAAACACGCCATTTGCTCCGCAACATCACGCTCAATGCCCATACCGGCTAGGCGATCAATCATACAAGCGCGGGTAGGGTCGCGACGCGCCATGTCTTGCTGCATCAAACCAGATACTTGATGTTCAAGTAATTGACGAATGGCATTCATTTCTTCACGCATCGTCGCCATTTCTGAGTGGTTTGCGGGTGCGGCCGTTTTGTGTTCTGCTGGTGAATCTAAATCGTCGAAGCCTGTGTCTAAATCATCATCAAAACCTAGGCTATGTGCTTGTGTTTGCACTCGCGGTGCTGCTTGCTCTTGATAGCGAGGTTTTGCTGAATATTGCGGTTGCTCTTGCGGCGCAAAACTGTGTGCTTTTGGCTGATAATGTTCACTCGTTTCAATACCAGATTGATTAAACATTGAAGCAAGCTCTGGCGAACGAGGGCGTGGGGCTTGACGCTCTAGTAACGCTTGTAGGCTGTCTGCAACTTGGGCTTGTGGCTCAGGTTTAGCACGCATAGGTTCTGGTTTAACGAAGTTATGCGACTGTTGTGGCGCTGTGTGTGCAGGCACCGGTTTCGCTTCGGCTTTTGGGGCTGCTTTGTCATAATCAACAGCGGCGACAATTTCAACACCATTCGCTAACTTTTTGTTAGACATAATAACCGCATCAACACCTAATTCATCTTTCACTTCTTTTAGTGCGGTGCGCATATCTTTAGCAAAAAAACGTTTAATTTTCATGGTACAACCCCTTTACTATCCTATTGTTGGCCTACTGAGCTGACAATCTTAATCTGTCTTTCGTCTGGTACCTCTTGGTAAGACATTACCCTTAAACCTGGGATGGTGTACTTAACAAAACGAGATAACACAGTGCGTAACATTCCTGACGTTAGTAATATCGAAGGTTCGCCGGCCATTTCTTGGTTTTGATGCGCTTCATTTAATGATTGCTGAAGTCGCTCTGCAAGTCCTGGCTCTATTCCGGCACCTTCGTCACCTGCATTTTGAAGTGACTGATGCAACATCTGTTCCAACTCAGGCGCCAAGGTTATGACAGGGATTTCAGATGACATACCAACCGCATCTTGAACAATCAATCTGCGCAGTGAAATTCGCACTGCAGCCGTTAGTACATCTGGGTCTTGGCTACGTGGGCCATATTCAACAAGGGTCTGAACAATTGAACGCATATCACGAATTGCGACCCCTTCGTTAAGTAAGTTTTGCAGCACTTTTACAACCGTGGTCAATGGTAATACGTCAGGAACCAGTCCCTCGACAAGACGAGGATGACTTTTCGCTAACATATCAAGTAGGTTCTGTACTTCTTCATGACCTAATAGTAATGCTGCGCTGTTTGTTAATAGCTGGCTAATATGGGTTGCCACGACAGTAGCTGCATCAACCACGGTGTAACCCAATGATTGGGCTTCATCTTTCTGGTCTGGCTTAATCCATACCGCATCGAGTCCAAAAGCAGGATCTTTTGTTTCAACACCTTTGATTGGGCCAAATACTTGCCCTGGGTTTATGGCAAGTTCATCACCATGCTTAAGCTCACCTTCACCACTGGATACACCCATCATTGTGATACGGTAGGCGTTGGGGTCTAACTCTAAGTTGTCACGGATATGCACGGGCGGTACCAAGAAACCGAGTTCTTGCGAGAGTTTCTTACGCACACCTTTAATACGGTTAAGTAGCTCTCCCCCTTGCGACTGATCAACCAGTGGAATTAAGCGATAACCGACTTCTAAACCAATCACATCTACTTGCTGTACATCGTCCCAGCCCAATTCTTTTTGCTCTTGCTTGTTAGCAACACCGGTGCCTGGCGCGCCACCATTAGCTTCCAATTCAGCTTTTTCTGCTTCTGCTTTAATTTTTTGTTGTTGGGTAAAGTAAGCAAGGTAACCTAACAATGCGCCCAAGCTTAAAAATGCAAGATGAGGCATGCCTGGCACAAGGCCCATGGTGATCAAAATACCTGAAGCGATAAATAACGACTTTTCGTTTCCTAGCTGCGACTTAAACTGATCGCCCATGTTATGCGACTCATTTTGACGCGTCACAACAATCGCAGTACCAATTGAAAGAAGTAATGAAGGTAATTGCGCAACGAGACCATCACCAATGGTTAATAGAGTATATACTTCCATCGCACGGCTGAAGCTTAAGTCATGTTGAATCATGCCGACAAATAAACCACCTACGATATTAATCACAAGGATCACAATACCGGCAATAGCATCACCTTTTACGAATTTACTGGCACCGTCCATTGAGCCATAAAAGTCGGCTTCACGGGTTACTTCTTCACGGCGCTCACGAGCTTGCTCTGCACTAATAAAACCTGCGTTTAAGTCAGCATCAATCGCCATTTGTTTACCTGGCATAGCGTCAAGTGTAAAACGCGCTGACACCTCTGAAATACGCCCTGCACCTTTGGTGATAACCACAAAGTTGATAATAATGAGAATAAGGAACACAACAAGACCAACAGCATAGTTACCGCCGATAACCACCGAGCCGAACGCTTCAATTACTTTACCAGCAGCATCCCCGCCATTATGACCTTCAAGGAGTACCACCCGAGTACTGGCAACATTCAATGCAAGACGCATAATTGTGGCTATTAGCAGCACGGCCGGAAACATACCAAACTCAAGAGGCTTCATGGTGTAAACCGTAACGAGTAACACCACCAGCGCAAGCGCGATATTAAACGAAAAAAGAATATCTAAAAGAAAAGGAGGCAGAGGTAAAATAACCATGCCAAGGGCTGCAAGCACCAGTAATGGTGTTCCAAGCCCCTTCGCATACTCTTTTTTATCTTTATTAAGTTGTTGTAATACCGCTTTAAATTCCATAATTCAACAATTTCAAAAAATTGACACTACACGGAATTTGCAATAACTATTCCAAGTTATTAAACGGCTAATTAATATTTATAAGCCTCTGGGATAGGGAGCTTTTTATTAAGTGGAACAGGACGTTTACCACGCCCTTTTTGGAAGCGTTTTAATTGAAATACATAGGCAAGCACTTGCGCTACTGCGGTAAACAGTTGATCAGGTATTTGCTGGCCCACCTCGGTGGTGTGATAAAGCGCACGGGTAAGCATGGGTGATTCAACAATAGGCACATCGTTACCCTTACCCACTTTACGAATTTGCATAGCAAGCTCATCGACCCCTTTAGCAAGTACAATTGGCGCACCTGCTTTGGCGGTATCGTACTTTAGGGCAACCGAATAGTGAGTCGGGTTGGTCACGATAACATCGGCATCTGGCACGTCTTGCATCATACGCCTTTGCGACATTTCACGCTGAGTACGACGAATACGGGCTTTAATTTGTGGATCACCCTCTGAGTTCTTATATTCGTCTTTTACCTCTTGCAAGGTCATTTTAAGCTCTTTGTGATGCTTGTGGCTTTGATAAGGCGCATCTATCGCTGCAATAATAATTAGCGTACAAGTCAGGCCTAAAAACATCCAAGCTAGAATCTCAAGGGCATGAATGAAATTCCCCGGCGCACTTTCAATACTTAGATGTAATATTTCATCAAAAAAGGTATTAATTAAAAATACTGCAAAGCCTGCAACCACCGCAAACTTCAATATCGACTTAACCAGCTCAACGCCTGCTTGGGGACCAAGCATACGTTTAATCCCTTTAGCCGGTGACATTTTGCTGGCTTTAGGCGCTGCAGCTTGCCAACTAAAGTTAAAGCCGCCCAGCAACGTGTTACCGATAAATGCCGCTATTACAATAATGAGAACAAACATCGCCATCGGGAACAACAAGGCATCAGAGACAATACTCCACACTGAAAACATTTTGGTGGTGTCGTAAGTTTCATTACGATTAAGGCTTAATAATCGCCCCATCACATTATATAAGCCCTTGCCAATCTCAGGGCCATACAACAGTAATGAAATAGCCGAAAAAATTAATACGAACATCGTTCCCAACTCTTTAGAGCGGGCAACTTGGCCTTTTTTCTTGGCGTCTTCTATTTTTTTCCCGGTGGGTTCTTCGGTTTTCTCTTGACCCGAATCTTCAGCCATGGCGCGCTCCTAAGGTGTACAGCCAACAAGGCTGCACATTAACTCAACCATTTTTAACCACTGAAACTCAAACTGAGTCATAAAATTGCCTAACGTAGCCCAAATAATCACAAGCCCTGCGACAAGAGTAAAAGGGAAGCCTATCGAAAAAATGTTTAATTGCGGAGCAGCACGCGTCATGACCCCAAATGACATATTGATCACAAGCATCGCTGTCAATGGAGCAAGAGCCAGAACTAACGCGGTGGTAAACATCCACCCACCCCATGTAACGATGTCCCAGTAGTGGTCAACCGACCACCAAGTACCATCAATAGGCAAGACTTCAAAACTGTGTATGACCATTTGAATCATCATCAAATGCCCATTAAAGACAAAAAATAGTAACGTGGCTAGAATCAGGTAAAACTGGCCCACCGCGGGTACACTCAAGCCATTCGAGGGATCAACAACAGAGGCAAAACCTAAGCCTGTTTGCATCGCCAATATTTGACCAGCAAGTACAAAAGTATTCAGCAATAATACCGAAGCAAAGCCAATTGCCACACCAATCAATAATTGTTGGATAACAACCAGTACCATTTCAAACGAAAACAGGTTTGTAAACGTGCTCTGCGGCAGCATAGGCACAGCCACAAAGGTCACCACGACCGCTAAACCCAGCTTAATACGCGTTGGCACATTCTTCGCACCTAAGCCTGCCATGATCATAATCATGGAGCTAATGCGTACAAATGGCAGTAAAAAGTCACTGAGCCACTGTAAGATGACCGCAAATGGAAACTCCATTTACCCCGCAATCTCCGGAATCGACATAACAAGCCGCGTAAAATAATCCATGAGTTCTTGAGTGAACCAATGACCACCCAATATAAGCGCACTGATTGTAATGAGTAGACGAGGCAAGAAACTGAGTGTTTGCTCGTTAATTGATGTTGCAGCTTGAAACACCGCAACGACAAGCCCCACCAGCAAGCCAGGCACAACAATCGCTGACACCAGCTTGATCACTAAAAATAAAGCGTCGCTGAGAATATCGACAAAAATTTCCGGTTCCATCGTATGACTCCTAACTGTTACACGCTATGTTACGCATTGCTACACACCAAGCCCAAAGCTCTTCGCAAGCGTCCCCATTACTAAGCTCCACCCGTCAACCAGTACGAACAACATAATTTTAAATGGTAAGGAGACGATCATCGGCGATAACATCATCATACCCATGGCCATCAAGACCGATGCAACCACGAGATCGACAATCAAAAATGGAATAAAGAACATAAAACCTATGATAAAAGCGGTTTGTAGCTCACTGGTCACAAATGCGGGGATCAGCACGATTAAAGGCGTGTCTTCAGGAGAATCCAACTTATCGTAACCCGCTATTTTTGCAAATGTTTCTAAATCTTTAAGGCGCACTTGCGAAAGCATAAAGGCTTTCATTGGTTCTTTTGCCAATTCTAACGCTTGCACTGAGGTGACTTGTTCATTTAGGTATGGCTCTATCGCACGCTCATTCACTTGCTGGTAAATTGGCGCCATAATAAAGATACTTAAAAACAATGACATACCAAGCAATATTTGATTCGAAGGAGTTTGTTGTAAACCGATTGCTTGGCGCAAAATTGCCAGCACTACAATAATACGCGTAAATGAAGTCATCATAATCACTGCCGCAGGAATAAAGCTCAGCGCAGTCATTATTGCAAGTACTTGCAAAGTTACCGAGTAGTCTTGCGAGCCATCGGGGTTGGTCGTGATAGTGAGTGCATCGATGCCTTCTGCATTAACAGATGGCAGGAATAACACGGTAGCTAAAATAAGTATCCACTTGATCATAGCGTTAATTCTTTTTATTAGGGGGTGATTGTGGGTTCAACAACTTGCCAAAGCGCTTGGCAAGTTCCGGTAATTCTTTTTCTTTTAAGGGAGTTTCTAGCTTATGCAAGTAGTTAATACTGTGCGGCGTAACACCTATTAAATGCTGAGCATTATCAATTTCAATAACCATCAAGCGTTCACGCGAACCAAGCGGTAAACTGCGAACAACTTTAAACTCTTCACTGTTTGCTAAATTAGGGTTGAGCTTCTTGACAAAAAACGCCAATACCACAATAACCACTAACACTAAAAGCAAAGACATCACCATAGACAGCAAATCTGCCGTAGGTGATGCTGTAGGAAAAACAGTGCTACTGGCACTAGATAAAGCTATAAATGCGCTCATCGTAACTTTTTAATTCGCTCAACTTGGCTAATCACATCTGTAAGACGAATACCAAACTTGTCATTAACAACCACCACCTCGCCGTGCGCAATCAAGGTGCCATTAACTAACACATCAAGTGGCTCACCAGCGACACGATCAAGCTCAACAACAGAGCCTTGGTTTAATTGTAATAAGTTGCGAATATTGATTTTAGAACGACCAACTTCCATCGAAATGGTGACTGGAATATCTAAAATGGTGTCAAGTTTGCGCTTTTCATCACCTGAGAGTTCATGCTTCTCATCTTTCAGCTCGTCAAGCTCAGCAACTGAGGCATTACTTGTTGCACTTTCGGCTTCCTCGGCCTCGGCTAATGCCGCTGCCCATTCGTCCATTGTATCTTGATCATCACTCATTATATTTAACCTTATAAATCGACTACCAGTCTAAATCGACACCTTCAGAGAGGTGAAGATCTTCTTCTAGTTCTGCTAATTCTGCATCCGAATCCAGTTTTTTGCCACCTTTAGTGAACACATGGAGTTCAGACTTAACTGATTCAGGGCGTTTAATTTTTTCGCTAATTTGTAATGCCACATTGTCTCGAGAGCGGCCCATTTTAGCTCTAAAGGTCGGCAGCTCTTCAACAAAGACCGTAATGTGTTCAGGCATTTCAACGGGAATAATATCACCCGCTTTTAATTCCATAATTTGCGCAAGCGTTAAATCAACCTCTAATAACTGAGTTGATAAATCGACTTCGACATCCATAATTTCATCACGGAGAGCTTTACTCCAACGCAAATCAGTGTCTTCAGTATCTGATTGAACACCGGCATCAAGTAATTCACGAATTGGCTCAAGCATTGAATACGGCAAGGCAATATGAAAATCACCACCACCGCCATCAAGTTCAATATGGAACGAGCTAATAACCACCACTTCTGTTGGGCTAACAATATTTGCCATCGCAGGGTTAACTTCAGAGTCGAGGTACTCAAACGACACATCCATAACCGGTGCCCATGCCTCTTTATAATCTTCAAAGATTATTTTGAGTAGCATTTGCACAATACGACGCTCTGTTGGCGTAAATTCACGGCCTTCTATTTTTGCATGATAACGCCCGTCACCACCAAAAAAGTTATCGACCAAAATAAACACTAAGCGTGCTTCCATGGTAATCAGGCCAGTGCCTTTTAAAGGACGAAAACGCACCATATTTAAACTTGTTGGTACAAATAAGGTATGGATGTACTCGCCAAACTTAATCATTTGTACGCCGTTTATTGATACCTCTGCGGTACGGCGCATCATGTTAAATAAGCTGATCCGCATATGACGGGCAAAACGTTCATTCACGATTTCCAAGGTCGGCATGCGACCACGGACAATACGATCTTGTGATGAGAAGTCATACTGAAGTGTATTACCGTCTGAATCACCACCGTCGTGAATATCTTCCTCTTCGACTTCATCAACGCCGTGTAAGAGCGCATCGATTTCGTCTTGGGATAATAAATCGCTCACGCTGACCCCTTATTGCATCACAAAGCCGGTGAACAACACCCGCTCAATCACTTTACTGCCTTCAACATCATTTAAGGCAGTTTGAACTTTTTCTAGTGCCGCCACACGCACTGACTCTTTACCTTCACTGGTGCCAAGTTCATCAGCTGTGGTCGTAGACAACACCCCTAATAAAGTACTTTCGATAAGTGGAATATGTTTCTTTGCCGTTTCTTCGTTTACTTCACCGCGTACTAATAACTGCACTTTAATTTGTACAATTCGATCACGACTGGCACCTGGCACATTAAACACAAAAGGACGCGGCATCGCGACATATAACGCCGAACCGACCTTCGCAGAGCTTGATGGAGCAGCCGTTTCAGAAACCGTTGTTTCATCAGTAAGGCTTTCTTGTCGGGCATCATCACCCATAAATAAAAAATACCCCGCACCTGCGGCTAAAATCACAACAACTGCAGCAATGATTATAATCAGCTTTTTTTTACTTTTACCGGTATCTTCTATTTCTAAATTTGCGTCTTCGGCCATAATCACTTCCTTAAGCGTTACAGTAAACTCATTCTCTGTAACTGTATTATTTCTTATAATAGCAGGACTTATGCATAGTAATCTATTGATGATGACGATTGTTGTCGAGAAGTTTCTACGCTTTGCGTCGTGACGTCTTGCTGAACCTCTTCGTCATTATGATGCCCTGCAAGCTGCCCTTGCTCTGACTGGCTGCCTTGTTGTTCAGGGTTACCTTGCTGAATACTACTTTCGCCTAGCTCAATCCCCTGTTGCGCTAACATTTCACGCAGACGTGGCATCGATTGCTCTAAAGCTTCTTTGGCTTGTTGATTTTGCACAACAAAGTTAATTTGTGCTTGCTCAGCATCACTGCGGATACGAATTTGCATGCTGCCCATTTCAGGCGGATCAAGACGTATTTCAGCTTCTTTGTTATTAATATTTAACAGGGCACTGACTCGCTCTTGGAGCATTTTTGCCGCATCACTTTTTATAATATTAATTGCTTGCATCACCCCTGGGTCAAGGCTCACTGTTTTACTTTGTGGCTGCTGTTGAGCCTGTGTTTGAAAACTATGCACATCTAAGGCTTGTTCATATTGTTGATAGGCCGCGTCATAAGCCCCTGTTTGAGAGGGATTAAGCGGTGCCGTCAACTGATTGAAAAGCTGCACGACTCGTGCTGTCGACACCTCTTTTGGGCGCTCAGTGTCGGGTAAAGTATCAAGCTTTGATGTTGTTTCAGTGTCTATGTTTACAGCGCTGGCATTTTTTAGCACTGATAATTGCTCACTGCGCTCAGCTTTAGGGCTTTTACTGTCAGGCTCTGTTGTCGCCGTTAATGTGGGTGTTACAGCATCCGCTTTCACGGGGGTAACCGCGTCAGATAAAAGAGTCTGCACCGCCACTAATTTTTCATATTGTTGAGTGCCTGGTGTTAAAGATTGCAACTGTGCGTTTACTTTATTAAGCAATGCTTGCTGCTCATCTTTCGTTAATGTGGCAATTTGTTTTTCTATTGCAGCCGGAACTTTACTGTCAGGGACTTTACTGTCAGACACTTTGCTTTCTGTAGCATTACTTAGTGCGGCTTTCGCTGCGTCTGCGACTAATGCCGGCTGCGGTGTCTGTGTTTTTTCACTATGAGTATTCATCGCTTCGCTAAGTAGCGCTTTAATCTTATCAACGTCATTTGAGCTTAGCTCACCTGCCGCCTTTAATTGATTAATTTGCTGCTCAAGTTTTACCTGCTGCGTTGACGTTAAAGTCAATTCTTTGGCAAATTGACTGACCGCTTGACCATCACCACTTTGTACTTTTGCCAACAAACTGACGATTGATTGATTCGTGACTGACTCGTTTGCCGCTTTATCACTCATCACGCTATCAGCTGAATTTGTCGCCGCCATTTTAGTAACGGTATTGTCAGCATCTATCGCTGGCTTACTAGCGATATTTTTCGCATTTTCAGCAGCATTGTTAGTCGGTGCTAACTTAGCATCTACAGCTGGCGAATCCTGCACTTCGCCACTGGGAGTCACCACTGAACCTAACGATGCGGCCTTCGTATCATTACTAACACTGCTCAACAGCTCTGTAGACTGAGCGGCCTGTTTCATCGCTGCATTTTGCTCAGTAGTATTTGCCGTGATAACTTGAGGCTGCTTGGCAGTGTTTACTGTTGTCGCATTTTCAGTGCCATCGAGTACAGACGGACTATCAATAATTGGCGTGACTGAATCTTTCGGTGGCAATTCGCCAATCGGTTTCAATTGATTGTCAATCGCGGTAGCAACTTTAGACTTAGTTAATAGATTGGCAACTGAGTTTTCGCTGTCAGACAACGCGTCATCATCTGCTAAAGACGCACTTAAAGGCGAAGGAATAACAGGCGTAATATCATCAATTGGGGTGGGCTTTTTATCAACCACAATCCCACTAAATTCATGTTTGTCTGCGAGCACGTTTACACGCGTGCTCATTGCGTGTGATGCATTAATTTGTGAGAGCAGTGGGTTGTCTTCCCCTTCGATGAGGGCAACGTCTGTGGCTTCATCATCACGCGTCGGCTTATCAGAGACCTGTTTGCTGTCTGTATTATTCGCGACGACACCGCCTGCTTGTTCAGCCTCACTTTGCATTACGTTACTATTGTCGCTCTGTTTATTAGCGACAGTTTTAGAGTGTACCGCTTCGCTTGCTTCAGACAATTCAGTTAAAAAGCTTAGGCCTGATGCGTGATCATTTGCCTCTGATTCTTTGCTTAAAAAACCAGTATCGTGCTCAGTTTTAACCTGCAAATTAATATCACTGATCGCCATAATTCACCTAAATATAAAGAGGCAATTTGCCGCCGCAAGTGCCAAAATTAACGCTGTTAAGCAGATAGCTGCAAATTGCATGCCTAAAAATCAGGATTATAAGGTTGGGTTTTTCAGTTGACGCTGGAAGAACTGATTAGAGGCAAACTCGTCCAACATTTTTTGTTCATTTTTAGCCACTATCGCAGCCTGTTTTAACGCGTGTTTCTCAATTAATTTAGCGACTGCTTTTGCTTTAACTTGCTGTTTTAGCCACAGTGTTTTTCTTTGCGATACAACTTGTTTTGCCGTATTAACAGTACTGGCTTGTTGGCGAATGGCTTCTTCGATTTTTGCTATAAACGAATGGTACTGACTAAATCCTGCGCTTGATAAACCAGAACGGCCTTTTAAGTGCAATTGCTGTGAGTACTCTAATCGAAAGTTGTTTAAACCTTGCAGTTTTTGTTGATTACTTTGCAAGTGCTGCTGTGCTTTTAAGTAATCCATGCGCAATGATTCTTCTTTGTCGTTTTCAAGCTTTAATAATAAATCAAGTTTACTGTTTGCCATTATGCTTGTCCTAATAACTGCGCAAGGCCTTGAAGGCCATCATCATAACTGATCACATCTTTCATGCCTTGCTGTAGGAATTGATTGACTCTTGGCATCATATTAATGGCTTGATCGAGCATCGGGTCAGTGCCTTTTTGATATGCTCCAAGCGTGATCATATCTTTATTCTGCTGATACATTGAATAAACCTGTTTAAGCACACGTGCTTGCTGCATATGCGCCTCTGACACCACTTGCGGCATCACCCGCGAGATCGACTTTTCAATGTCTATTGCGGGATAATGGCCGCTATCAGCAAGCTCTCGAGAGAGCACAATATGTCCATCAAGAATAGCTCGAGCCGAGTCAGCAATAGGGTCTTGCATATCATCCCCCTCACTCAGTACCGTAAAAAAGGCAGTGATAGATCCTTGCCCTTCGCCGCCATTCCCCGCGCGTTCTACCAATGCTGGTAACTTAGCAAACACCGAGGGTGGATAGCCTTTTGTTGCCGGTGGCTCACCCACTGCCAGCGCTATTTCACGCTGTGCCATAGCATAACGGGTTACAGAGTCGAGCAGTAACAGCACATTAAGCCCTTGGTCACGAAAATATTCTGCAATGGTTACTGCACTTTCGCAGCCTTTTAAACGCATCAAGGGAGATGCATCAGCAGGAGCAGCAACGACCACTGAACGTTTACGCCCTTCTACTCCTAGTATTTCTTCAATAAACTCTTTGACCTCACGGCCACGCTCACCCACAAGACCAACAACAATGACGTCAGCCTCTGAACCACGAGTCATCATTCCTAGCAGCACCGACTTACCAACACCAGAGCCTGCAAACAAGCCCATACGCTGGCCTTGACCCACCGTAATCACAGAATTTATCGCACGAACACCCACATCCATCGGCTGACTAATTGGTCTTCTTGAAAGGGGGTTAATTGTATTTTGCGCAAACTTGAGGTAGTGCTCAGCATTAACAGCACCCAGCCCATCCAACGGTCGACCTAAGCCGTCAACAACCCGACCTAATAAGCCCATCCCTACAGGCAAACCCGTTTCATTAACTTGTGGGATCACCCTTGCACCGGGGAGTACTCCAGAAATATGGTCGTTTGGCATCAAATAAAGCGTTTGGTCGTTAAAACCAACCACTTCAGCATCGACAAACCCATTGATAGTTTCTATTTTACATTGGCTGCCTACTGGCGCTCTCAAACCTCTTGCTTCAAGCGTCAAACCGACTACGCGCGTCAACATACCCGCAACGGCCGGTTTAGGAACTTTAATATGCTTTTCGTACCGTTTTAAACGGTCGCTAAGGGTCATTGATTGACTACTCATAGTGAGCCTAAAAAGAGTTAGATACCACTATTATGCAAGAAGTTTTCCAATGTTTCTTTGACGCGTGTTTTTACGGTCATATCGATGGATGATTGCGGGGTTTTTATTTCGCAGCCGCCGCGTTCAAGTGTCGGTTCAGCCACTAATTGCCAGTGATTATCTGCAATAGTTTGCTCACCGTAACTTTCGGTGATCAGCGCAATGTCATCTGGGTGTAGATGAATACGCACTCTTGTTTGCTCTTCTGCTAGTGCATCAATAGCGTGTTTAAGTGCATGCAAAATAACATCTGGTGATGTTTTTATTTCTTGATAGATAAGCGATTCGCTGAGCATAACGGCTAGTTGAACAAGTTGCTTTTCAGCACTTTCATCCACTTTTGATAAGGGCTGAGTTAGGCTATCAAGCAAACTTCTTAGCGTAGTCAGTTGCTCTTCTAAAATCGGTTTTATGTCTTCTTGGCCTTGTGCTTTACCCAGCTCAACACCCTCTTTGTAGCCCGCTTCTTTTCCTTCACCCACGCCTTTTTCAAAGCCATCAATGTAACCTTGCTCATGGCCTTGCTTTAAGCCTTCGTCGAAAGCATCTTGACGAATTTTTTCAAGCTCAGCCATCGTCAAAGGTGGAAATTCAGGTTCTTCTGGCTCTTCTTCAACGTCTTTTTTTTCTTGCTCTTTACGGTACAGATCAGCCAAAGGGGTACCGTAAGCTGTTGAGCGCCCAGCAAGCTTTCGGGTATCTTGCGCTACATCAGGAATCGGCCAGTTCTCGAGTAGTTCATCGACTGCGTCACTTGCATGAACTGGGCGTCCGGGATGAAAAGAAGGCTTTGTCATGGTTTACAGGAACTCCTCACCACCGCCACCGCCAAGCATAATTTCGCCTGAGTCAGCTAAACGACGTGCTGTAGACAAAATTTCTTTTTGTGCCGCTTCTACTTCACTAATACGCACAGGGCCCATAGCTTCTAAGTCGTCGGCCAGTAATTCCGCTGCACGTTTAGACATATTACTTAAGATCTTCTCTTTCAGTGCCTCATCTGTGCCTTTAATCGCTTTCATAAGGACATCTTGCTGTACTTCGCGCAGAATCGCTTGAATGCCTCGATCTTCTACATCCATTAAGTTTTCGAATACGAACATCAAGTCTTGAATTTGTTGCGACATTTCTTCGTCATGCTCACGAATCGAATCCATTAACTGACCTTCAATATTGGTATCAAGGTAGTTCATGATATCTGCCGCTGCTTTTAAGCCGCCCATTTTCGCTGCCTGTGCACCTGCTTGGCCGGCGAACTGTTTCTCCATGATCTCGTTTAACTCTTGCAATGCAGCTGGTTGAACTTCTTCAAGGTTCGCAATACGCATCGTTAAATCAAGACGCACTTTCTCTGGGAATTGCGACAGAATCTCGGCTGACTGTTCAGGCTCTAAGTAAGAAAGCACAATGGTTTGAATCTGCGGGTGCTCATTACGAATAATATTAGCCACCTGTTTCGAGTCCATCCACTTAAGTGAATCAAGACCTTTCGCTCCCGAACCCATCACAATTTGGTCGATTAGGCTGGCGGCCTTATCTTCACCAAGTGCGGCCGTAAGCGCTTTTTTAATAAAGTCTTCAGATTGGAAACCTATGGTACTGAAGCTTTGAATTTGCTCAATAAACAAGTTATGAACGGCGCTGATTTTCGCTTGCGATAAATCGTCTAATGCAGCCATCGCCATGCCCACTTTTTGCACTTGCTTAGGCTCTAAGTGTTTTAGAATTTGCGCAGCATCTTCTTCCGATAAACTCAGCAATAAAATCGCTGCTTTATCAACACCGTCTAATTTATCAACATCAAACGCCGGTGGGAGTTGTTTTTGTTCTTGATCAGTCATCTTCAGTTAACCACGCTTTCACTACTTGAGAAGACAGTTCTGGTTCATTAGCAACCAATGCACGAACTGCTTTGAGTAAATCTTCATCACCATGTAAATCTGGCAGCTGTAGTGTACCATCACTTGAGAATCCTACAGCAGCAGAGTCAAAGTCTTTATTTAGCATATCTAGCGTACTATCACCAATATCTACACCAGAGCTAAGTGCATCTTCATCATACTCTTCAAGTGTATCATCTGGGTAAATTAAGCGTTTCAGCATAGGTTTCACAACCGCCATGATAAGTACGATAATCACTAATGCACCTAATGATAAACGCAATATCTTCATAAACCAGTCTTGTTCCCAAATAGGCACTTCTATGGCCGCAGCGGTATCTTCACGTACAAACGGAACAGTAACAACTTCAAGCGCATCACCACGTTGCATATCAAACCCCACTCCGCCTTGTAGCAAGCGACGGATATTTGACAGCGCTTCAACAGAACGAGGAACCATTGTTGTCTCGCCGTTTTCACCCACTTGCGGCACATAGTCAACCGCAACAGATACACTAATACGACGAATAACACCTGTTTGCTGACGCTTATGAGAAATAGTGGTATCTAGCTCGTAATTACGGGTTGCTTCTTTGTGCGAACGACTTGGGTTCATTGCACTACCAGCGCCCCCTTGTCCTGCAACTTCAGGAATATTTGAATTAACAGGCGGTTGATTAGTCAAGGCACCTGGGATCCCCACAGCAAGGCCACCAATGTTATTTTCTTCAAATGTTGTTTCACTGCGCACTGCAGGTAAGTCTGGGTTGTAGCGCTTTTGTGTTTCTTCTACCGCACTAAAGTCCATATTTAAATCAACTTGCGCAGTGTAATTACCTAAGCCTACGACAGGAATTAAGATGCTGTCGATTTTATTTAAGTATTCTTCTTCACGCTTGCGCTCAATTTCATATTCTTTGCGAGAACGCGCTGCCAGTGAATTTTGTGAACCCGAATTAAGTAAGCGACCGTTTTGATCTGTCACCGTAACACGCTCAGGTGAAAGACCTTGTACTGCAGAGGCAACAATATCAACAACTGAGTCGATTTCTTCACCATCTAACATACGGCCACGTTTAAGAGTCAGTACAACGGTAGCTGATGGTAATTTTTCACGACGAGCAAATACGTTTTCTTTTGGAATTGCTAAAAGCACTTTGGCGCGAGTGACATTTTTTAGCTCTTCGATTGTACGAGCAAGTTGCTGCTCACGACCATGTTTTAAACGTTCACGTTCTAAGCGTTGGCTAACACCAAAGCCCATATCTTGCATGATGATGTCGGTGCCTGAGCTTGGCGCTTGCTCAAGACCTTCACGGGCCATCAATAATTTAATATTTTGGTATTCGCCTTCTTCAACTGAGATGACATTACCATCAAGTTCATAATCAATCTTCTGTGCGTCTAAAAAGTCCAGCGTTTGGATAAGCTCTTCGGTTGGCATTTTACCCAGCGGTCGCATATCTGGTTGACGAGCCCAGATAATAATAAAAATTGCGATTGCCAAACAAATAGCCAGTGCAATGACCAACGTCACCTGACGTAATACATCAACGCCATTGAGGGCACTGAGGTAGCCTGACTTTTGCTCTTGTTGATCATCCGTGTCTGAAGTATCGACACCGCCGCCTGCGAGGGCTAGATCAGTTGATTGATTAGATTGCGCCACAATAATTCTCCACTACCTAGTTAAACAGGCATGTTCATGATTTCTTTATATGCTTCAACAAGTTTGTTGCGAACTTGCACCGTTGCTTCAAAAGCAACCGAAGACTTTTGCGAAGCAATCATTACTTCAGCAAGGGATACACTGCGGTCTCCCATCTCAAGTGCTGTTACTTTTTGTTTTGCTTCTTGCTGCAGGCCATTAACGGTATCTAGCGCGCTTGTAAGTAAGTCACCAAATTGCGCCGATGATGTTGGCTGAGCCTGAGTTGGTAAATTATTAACGGATTGACTACGGCTAGCTTCAAGTGCCATAGATTGCATTTCTTGAAATAATGCGCTGTTTTGAACTTTCATAATACTCTCTGACAATGCAGTTTACTTATACACAGATAAAGCACAAAACGTGCCACAAAATAAAACACTATAAATCAATGTGTTAGATGGTTATTTTGTTTGTCAGAGTTTTGACAGCAAACAAGCCCACACGGAGTGAGCTTGTCAGTTAAGGGGGGATGCTTTTAAGCGGGTAATGCAATACCTAAGTCGCGCATTTGAGCTAGTTTATATCTAAGTGTTCGTGGACTAATCCCTAATGTTTCAGCAACCTCTTTGCGCTTTCCTTGGCACCTAGCTAGGGTTTCTAAAATAATGCGATGCTCTTTGTCTTTAAGCTCATCTTTATAATTTCCCTGCTCGTTCACAGATGGAATTTCGTCATGCATGGGGTTAACCACTTGCTCTTTATAAACCGGGGCATTTTGCACCGGTGCACTATTTACAGTCTGTGCTTTAGCCACTAAGAGCTCTTCAATAAATATATCGTCTTCATGAATGCTATTACCATCACATAGTATCAGTGCACGCTGAATCACATTATCAAGTTCTCGGACATTACCCGGCCAAGCATGCGATAGCAGTTTTTGCTTAGCTTGCTCAGTTAATAATGCGATAGGCTCTTTACTTCTGATGCAATGACGCTCAATTAAATGCTCTGCAAGGACAATAATATCACCTGGGCGCTCACACAGCGGACGCCACATTAAAGGAAAAACATTTAAACGATAATACAAATCTTCTCTGAATAAATTTTCGCTAACAGCTTCTTTTAAATCACGGTTACTGGTTGCGAGTACCCTAACATCGAGCTCAATGGTTTTACGACCACCCAAACGCTCAACTTCACGCTCTTGCAAAACACGCAGTAACTTAGCTTGCAGACCCAAATCCATTTCGGTGATTTCGTCAAGCAAGATAGTGCCACCTTGTGCTTGTTCAAATTTGCCCGGACACGCTTGAATCGCCCCAGTAAATGCGCCTTTTTCATAACCAAACAAGGTCGCTTCTAACATGTTCTCAGGAATAGCGGCACAGTTAATCGCTACAAAAGGGGCGTCAGCGCGACTTGATTTATCGTGAATAAAGCGCGCCAGCACTTCTTTACCCGAACCACTGGGTCCGAGCACCATGACACTGGCATCTGAACGTGCCACTTTACTGGCCAGCTCAAGTAATTTAATACTGGATGGATCCGCGACAATCGGCCCATCGGTTTCTTTTTCTTTCTCGGGTAAATAACGACTCACCATATTCAATAAAACTTCGGGTGCAAATGGTTTAGCCATATAATCAATAGCCCCTAAACGCATTGCCTCAACCGCATCATCAATGGTGGCGTATGCTGTCATCATTAATACTGGTAGTTCAGGGTAATTAAGTTTAATGCTACGCAATAAATCAAGGCCGCTCATCGCGCCCATTTGTACATCGCTTACCACCAATGAATACGTCCCTTGCTTTAGCAATACCATTGCTTGCTCGGCACTGTCGGCAGCGATGCAATCAATACCTGACATTTCCAATGTATCAATTAAGGCTTCGCGTAAGCCTGCGTCGTCTTCAACGACTAAAATAGAGTTCGTATTCATCTTGCCTCCACTGACGTAGTTTCTGCACTAATGGGCAGGATTAAACTAAAACATGCCCCCCCATGGGCGTTATTAGCCACTTCGACCCGTCCTTGATGCGCATTAGCGACTGAGCTTACGACTGCAAGCCCAAGCCCTGTACCTTGGCTTTTCGTTGTGTAAAAGGGTTCAAATAATTTTTCGGCTTGGCTAATATCGACTCCAGGGCCATTATCGCTGACGCTGATACGAACACAGTGTTCACTCCTCTCATCACGCTGAGCGCTGAGTGACACTTTTGCGTGCTGGCCAATAATTTGAATACTGTTATGAATAAGATTTTGAACAGCACTGGCTAACGCTGTTTTATTGCCCACAATTTCAATATCAGGCTCTGGCAAACTAACGCTTAATTCACTGTGGTTTTGCGCCACCATAGCATCAGCCCCCGCTTTTACTTCATTGAGTAATTGCTGCATTGATACACGCTCAACTACTTGCTGTTCGCCACTTTTAGCAAACAACAACATATCATTCACTTGGGTTTCTAAATCTTTTAATCGTGACATTAACTTGTTATGAAAATTACCCCGCGAGCTTTCAGGTAAGCGTTTAGAGCCTAAATTAGCCGCATATAACATAGCAGCCGAAAGCGGTGTTCTTACTTGATGCGCAAGCGATGCGACCATTTTACCCAGCGCACTCAGGCGCTGCATGTGTGCAACACGCTTTTGCAGTCGACGTGTTTCGGTCAAATCGGTCATTAAAATTAATTGCCCCGGTTCTGGCGTCAGAGCCGTTATATCAAGCTTAATCAAGCGACCATCTTTGAGTGAGACTTCGTGACCATCATCTTGTTTAGGACGAAAAGAGCGCTGAATAACGCTGAACCACTTTTCACCTTCCAGAGGCTCACCAAGCATATCGATAGCGATTTGATTCGCTTTTGCAATCATGCCGCGGCCATCCAATACCACAACCCCCGCAGGCATGGTATCAACCAAATGGCTCAACCAACTTGCTTGCTGACGAAGTTCACTCAACTCACCCACATACTCTTCTTGCTGTAAACATGGGTTATATTGATTAGCTGTGATAAATTGTGGTTTTAGTACATGTGCTAAGGCCATAATCGATACTCAAAAAATCGTGTCTAGCTGTGTAAATGCACAATCCGTACCATAATTATTATTGTTTTATTTCAGTAGTTTAGCGTTAATTTTACAACGACAAAAAAATGACAATTGCGAGGGAACGATGCATCACCATCACCACAACCGCTGCCCATGGCTCGATACCAGCAAAGACGATTATGTCGCCTATCATGACGAAGAATGGGGGGTGCCAATTTATGATGACCACCGCCTTTTTGAGTTCATTACTTTAGAATCTGCACAAGCAGGACTCAGCTGGTACACAATTTTAAAAAAGCGTGATGGCTACCGTCGCGCCTTTAAAAATTTTGTTGTTGACGACGTTGCACAAATGGATGACAGCGACATTGAACGCCTGATGCAAGATGACAGCATTATTCGCAATCGCTTAAAAATTGCCGCCACGATTAATAATGCCAAGCGATTTATTGAGATACAAAAAGAGTTTGGTAGCTTTTCAAATTACCAATGGCAGTTCGTCGGGGGCAAACCTTTGGTGAATAATGTCGATAAACTTGAAGATTATCCAGCCATTACTGAAGCCTCGACAGCCTTTGCAAAAGATTTAAAAAAACGTGGTTTTAAATTTTTAGGCCCAACAACTGTTTATGCTCATATGCAGGCCTGTGGCATGGTTAACGATCACAGTAATGATTGTTTTAGAAAAGCCCAGATAATCGAGCAATATTAAGCGCTTGATTTAAATAAAGGAAGGTAATGCGATATCAAGTAGGTCGTACTTTAGCCTGTTAATTCAGGTATTCCCGTAAACATCGACCTACATAATACAAACAAGCGCTAGTCTCGCGATAAGTTATATTTTTTCATTTTTTCGACAAGTGTCGTGCGGCGCACGCCTAAAATTTCGGCAGCACGCGCTACAACATAGTCATAACGCTCAAGCGCTTGACTAATTAGGCTAATTTCAAGTTCTGCTAAGTATTCTTTAAGCTCAATGCCATCATCTGGTAATAAACCCGAGTCAACATGTGTAGCGGGCGTTTGCGGCCCTTCATCTTCATAATCGCTAAAGCCAGTGCTGAATATATCGTTAAATGCATCTCGTTCCATCAACTCTTCAGGGTACTCAGGCTGATAGGCTTCAACTTCTATGTAACGATACTTTGCAGGTAAATCTGGCACATCAACCACTTTATCAGGGAACATGATCACCATACGCTCAACCAAGTTTGCCAGTTCACGAATATTCCCAGGCCACGCATGCTCTTTTAAGCTTTGAATTGCTCGCTCTGTAAACTTCGCCGTCGTGCCACTTTGCTCGTTAACACGACGCATTAACTCTTTAAGCAGGAGCGGAATATCATCAGCGCGTTCGCTTAACGACGGGTTCTCAATAGGAAATACATTTAAACGATAGAATAAATCTTCACGAAAATCGCCTTTTTCTATCATCTCTTCTAAATTACGATGGGTCGCTGCAATAATACGCACATCGGCTTGAATTGGTTTTGTACCACCGACCCGCTCATAGCTTCGCTCTTGTAAAACGCGCAGCAACTTTACTTGCATCTGTAGCGGCATATCACCAATTTCATCAAGAAAGAGCGTACCACCTTGGGCTAATTCAAAACGCCCTTTTCGCGCCGAAATTGCACCTGTAAATGCACCTTTCTCATGGCCAAATAATTCACTTTCTAATAACTCACCCGGAATGGCACCACAGTTAACGGGAACGAATGGGCCGGAGCTGCGCTTAGATAGCAAATGAACATTTCGCGCAACCACTTCTTTACCCGTTCCAGATTCACCGAGTATCAGCACATTGGCATCGGTTTTAGCAACTTGCTCAATTAAAAAACGCACATCTTTAACGGCATCTGTTTCACCAACCAAACCATCAAACAATTTATTCGATTTTGACTGTTTATGATCGCCCGGCAACATACGTTGATACTGCTGACAATCATGTAAAAGCTGCGTAGTCACATCATGATTAAATGGCTCACAAATTAAGCCTACAACATTGGCAATGCTTAAAAGTGGCTTTAACGTTTCACCAATCAAAAGAAAAGGGATCGCAGGAAACTGTTTAATGACAGACTCATGATCTAATTGCTGAAGTGCACCAAGAATAACCATGCACTCTTGTTGTTGATGTTTTTCACAAAATGATTGAAGTGTTGACTCATCAACGAGTTGTACAGCTTCTCCGATAAAAGTGAGGGCTGCATTTAAACCAATCGCACGATTATTATTATTGTCTAAAATTAAGATCATTATTGGCGAACCACAGTGACTACGGGTTAGTTAGTTTCTAAATTGTAAGCGAGTTTAAGAGGGATGCAAGCGCTAAGCGGCAACTTTTTGACATCAACGCCAAAAAATAGTCACTTAGCAGCTATAACCAATACTAAAGGGTTAAAATTATTTACAGTCTGTTTTTTGCTTCAGTACCGCTACACACATTTGTATAATTCACCTAGACTAAGATAAAGAAAAAGTTAGTTCTGCCGATAATATACATGGCATTAATATTGCTAAAAGTTTTATTAATTGATGTTTTAATTATAGGATTTTCTCATGGCACACATCTCGGTAAAAAAATACAGTCAAGTCAGCGTTAGTAACATTAACGAAATGACACCTTACGAACAGATCAATTTAATTTTCAGTAATATCATTGGCCGGTTAGCAGCAACCAAAGGGTTTATTGAACGAAAAGAGTTTGAGAAAAAGGGTGAAAACATCTCAAGTTGTATTTTATTGTTTGGCGCATTGCAAGATGCATTGAATTTTGATCACGGTGGTGATATTTCAGGTAACCTTTTATCGCTTTACGATTTTTGCCAACGTCGCCTGATAGAAGCAAATATCAAAAATGATATTGACGCTGTTAATGATGTTATTCGTATAGTAAAAGAAATTAAAGAAGGCTGGGACTCTATTCCTGCTGATGAGCGCACACCTAAAGCTGAACAATAATGTCTGATTATAGCGCGCTGAATGCATTACTCACAGCATTGTCAGAGCACATCGATAAAACAGAGATTGAGCTTGCCAGTCATACATTAATAGCCATAGACCAAGAGTTAAAAGATTGGTGTGAGGGTGCAAACCCGCCTCTAGAGCATGAACTCTTAGCTATACAAGCCAAAATTTTAGCCGCTACAGCTAGACTTAAAAACGCCAGAGACAAAACTCAGACTGAACTTATTAATCAGCGTAAATCACATAAAGCTATTTCTAAATATAAAGCAACTAAACGCTAATTTGCGTTTAGTTGCTTTTAACATACTCAGTTATATAAACGTGTTACTAACGTCACTGATTAGCGCTGTATCAATTGTGCAAAATAAAGGCGCGGCTGTAGATAGTGAATTGGCTTTTATACTTCTATTCAAACAAAGCGAAATATTTACTGAAGAAGAGCTTATGCGCTAATGCAAAAAAAAGCGCCAAAAAAGTTGGCGCCTAAATACAGATAAGAAAACAGACTAATTAAATTATTTACTCTTTTTAACCACCCCAGGCATATTATCAAGCTGCGCTTGAACATAACTACTGGTTGAGTTCATTTGTGCAACTAGTAAATCCATACTGTTATATTGCGCATATAAACGAGACTCTAACGACTCCATTTTTCTTGCAAAATCAATGCGCTCATCATCTAAGCCATCTAACTGAGTTTGTTTACTGTTAATCCTGTTTTGAACAATACCATCGGAGTCAGTATAAAAACTCATTAAGTCATCAAAAGACTGCGCAAAGCCGCCTTCATCGCCCTCACCTAAAAAGAACTCTTGAACTAGGTCTACATCGGCTTCTACTTGCTCGTTTAAGCGTTCAGTATCTAAACTTAATTTGCCGTAACGGTCGGCTTCGACTCCTAGCTTAGATAACGACAAACTACTGCCATCACTCAAGCTAACTTCACTGGTTAATTGCTGACGAAGTTTAGACATTACACCACGCAGCATAGAGTCACCGGCCATTACACCCGCACCGCTTTCACCTGACTTACCAAGGTTATTACTAAGTTCAAGTAGTTCGTTATAGCTTTCTATAAAGCTATTTAAGCCCGCTTTGATATTATTATTATTTTCGGTAACTTTTAATGTGCTGTTATCGTCATCTGTGCCATGTACTTTTTTAGCTGTGATATCTACCCCATCAATGACGCTTTTAAACTCGTTAGTGTTACTCGTCACGGTTAGTGTGCCATCAATGGTGATTTGTGCATTCTGCGCGGCATCGACTTCGGTTAAATTAGTTACGTGATTCGCAGGATCTGCATCAGATACATCATATGCTAAGCGAGAAAGGCCGCTTGCATCTGTATTGTTACCATCACCATCTTGCACTGTAATGCTAATTGCATTTTCTTCACCGGTCTCTTTACTTGTTAGCACTAAATGCTGCCCTGCGTCAGTAGTTACTATCGTTGCAGTAACAGAATTATTGCTATCAGAACCCGTGAATGGACCATTATTTATTTGATCTCGTAAATCTTCTAATGTATTTGTTGGTGACAAAACAGTAGAAAAACTATTATCGCCCGAGCTTATAGTAATAACACCACTGCCAATTGGCTCATCCGCTGCAAATGCTGGTGATGACAGTTTGTGGGCTTGTGCAAGCGCATCAACTTTTACGTTATAACCACCAGGCTGAGCATTTTTATCTGAGCTTAACGATACAAAATCATCACTACCAGAAATACTGCGCTTTTGATAATTATCTACTTCGCCTAGTGCTTCCATAGATGTTTGCAGTTTTTCGAGGGCTGACTTTAAAGCACCAGCTGCTGAAATATCCGTTGTTAAAGTTGCTTCTTTTCTATTTAAACGTGAAGTAAAAGGGGTGCGCTCAGCATTTACAAGCGCATCAACAATATCTGATACTGCTAAACCTGAACCTAAACCATTAAATGAAATAGCCATAACACATCCTCTTAAATACTTATTTAAATCAAAGTAGCAAACAGCTAAGCTGTTTGATCAATTAAAAAACCCGCGGTTTCAGAAAGCTTAGCCACCAAGCTCAACACTTCTTCTGATGGGTATTGCTTAATTAACTCACCACTGTTTTTATCAACCACTTTAATGACATCACGGCCCGACTCTTCGTCTACTTGAAACTGCAAACTGCGGTTCATTTCGCCCATGAAGTCCTGCAATTGTTGCGCCATTTTCTCAAGCTGCTCGCGGCCTAGTTCATCTTTTTCAGCAGTTTTTTGCTCGGCTTGCACACTGCGTTCTGCTTGTTGTTGCTGTAACGTATTTTCTGCTTTCGTTGACTCTTCAACAGCATTGGCGACTAACTGCGGACTCGCCGTTACTTTATCGTCAACCTTTTTCGGAGCCACTGCGTAATCAGGGCTTTGGGTTATTGCACTCATAACGCCTCCTTAATTTTATCTACTAGCTAATACAACAAAAGGAGATTAGCGTAAGCCAATCTCCTTTTCATTATTTAACTAATGCTGACTTAATCATTAGTCTAGCTAATCATTAACCTAAGCGCTATTAGCCAATTAAGCTAAGTGCTGCTTGTGGTAACTGATTCGCTTGCGACAAGATTGAGGTACCCGCTTGTTGCAAGATTTGGTTTTTAGTCATGTGTGCAGTTTCTGTTGCAAAGTCTGTATCTTGAATACGGCTACGTGAAGCTGCTACGTTTTCAGAAATGTTTGCAAGGTTACTGATTGTGTGACCAAAACGGTTTTGAATCGCACCTAGGTCTGCACGCTGTGAATCAATTTCAGCTAATGCACCATCAATAATATCTAAAGCATTTTGGGCTCCTGAAACAGTTCCCAAGTTAACACTGCCAACATTAACACTTGATGATACTTGAGCTGTAGTTGATTCAATAGCTGCATCACCGCCCAGAACCGCAAATGACTCAGTTGAGTTCAACTTAATTGAACCAGCTATAACTGCTTCCGTAGCAGTAGCAACAGCCGCACCTGCAGCAGTAGTACCATCTGCCTCATAGCCTTGGAAAGAAGCTGTCATTCCTGTCATACCTGTAACTTTGATGTCCTTTCCACTTTCGTCTGTTAATATCAATCCTCGTGTATCATCAACAGTAGCTGTAACTCCGTGTGCTCCTGATTTTTCATTAACTGCCTCAGCTAATGCTGCATAATCAGTTGTACTAGATGTGGTTGCTGATATAGTTGAGCCATTTAAAGAAAATGATACTGCTCCAGCTGCTGAAAGAGTATTAATTCCTGCTACTGTTCTAGCATCAGCAGTAATTCCGGTATCAGATGTCTTGGCATTTATAGAGTTAGCAAGCGAAGCTGCGCTCTGGCCGGCAGTAGTAGCAAATGCTGTAGCCACACCATCCTTGCCAGTCAAAGTAACAGCAGGGTTAATTGCAGTTACGCCATTAACGGTTCCACTTGCATTAGCAGCACCTAAAGCTGTACCCGCAAGTGTCAATTGATTTGTCCCAATATCTGATGCAGCAATACTACTTAAACTCATCGATATCGTTTCATTCGCATTAGCTCCTACTTGGAAAGTCTTCGTACCAAAAGTACCATCAAGTAATTTTTGAGATCCAAATGATGTTGTATCTGAAATTCGCGTTAATTCAGTTTGCAAAGCACTTACTTCTTTTTGAAGCGCTTCGCGATCTGAATCTGAATTTGAACCATTTGCCGATTGTAGAGCAAGCTCACGCATACGCTGTAAAATATTGGTTGATTCATTCATTGCACCTTCAGCTGTTTGCGCCATAGAAATACCATCGTTAGCATTTCTCTGGGCTACAGCTAAACCATTTACCTGTGAGGTCAAACGATTTGAAATTTGTAGGCCTGCCGCATCATCTTTAGCGCTATTGATACGCATACCTGACGCTAAGCGCTCCATTGATGTAGCTAACCCTTGACTAGATTTTGACAAGTTACGTTGAGCGTTTAATGAAGATACATTTGTATTTACTGATAAAGCCATGATAAAACTCCTGATTACTTTCGTAATATATCTGTGTTGATTTAACCAAGAACTTTCACAATTGTATGTTCAAGCTCCGTACTGGTTAAGTTAACGGCAGATGAGAATTTATCTTTAGTTTTTTTTTTAAAAAAATGGATTTTATTTGAAAGTTTTAACTTAACAAACTGATTTTAATTATTTTTTATTTAAAACTATTTGTTTTCGCTTAAGTCGTATTGACCCCCTCATTTACTTCTCATTTTTCTCTTTGTACATTTTGTACATATAAGTTTTAAGTGAATTAGTTACAAAGAGGCTAAAAGTCGTTGTGCACTTCACCGAGTAAATTACAGCCTTTTATGCAATAAAAAAGCGCAACCTGTGCGCTTTTCATATATAAAGCTATAACTTTAATTAACCACCTAACAAGCTGACAGCCGCTTGTGGTATTTGATTTGCTTGCGATAAAATTGACGTACCCGCTTGTTGTAAAATTTGGTTTTTCGTCATGTGCGCAGTTTCTGTCGCAAAGTCAGTATCTTGAATTCGGCTACGTGATGCAGAGACATTCTCCTGTATATTAGCTAAATTACTAATTGTATGAGCAAAACGATTTTGAATTGCACCGAGACTAGCTCTTTGTGAATCTATCTGCGAAAGAGCACCATCTATAATATCTAAAGCATCTTGAGCGCCTTGAGTAGTCCCTAAGTTAATACTGCCAACATTTACGCTAGCTGAAACTTGAGATCCAGTTGGCTCTAATGCGGCATTAGCGCTAGTTACAGCAAATGACTCTGTAGAATTTAATCGAATAGAACCTGCAACGGTCGCAGAAGTCGCACCTGCTAAAACTGTAGTGCTTGCTGTTTTTCCATCATGCTCAACCGCCCTAATTGACGCGGTCGCACCTACCATAGATCCAATCACAATATCTTTACCACTTTCATCAGTCAGTACCAAACCTAATGTTTCATCGACAGTTGCTGTAACACCATGCGCACCGGATTTCTCATTAACAGCCTCAGCAATCGAAATATAGTCTGTGGTGCTTGATGTAGTTGCTGAAATAGCTGATCCATTCAATGTAAAAGATGTTGCTCCAGCTGCACTTAAACTGTCTATAGAGACTACAGTTCTTGCATCCGCAGTAACGCCTGTTTCAGTTGTTTTAGAATTAATTAAAGTAGCAAGAGTATCTGCACCATCACCAGCTGTCGTATTAAAAACTTTAGCTTGGCCGTCTTTACCAGTAATACTTAAAGCTGTTGTCGGTGTTGTTGTTGGAACCCCATTACCACTAGTACCTGTTACAGCAGCCCCTAACCCTGTACCAGCAAGAGTCAATTGGTTAGTCCCAATATCTGCAGATGCTATACTGCTTAAACTCATTGAGATTGTTTCATTGGCATTAGCACCAACTTGAAAGCTTTTTGTTCCAAACGAACCATCTAATAGTTTCTGAGATCCAAATGAAGTTGTATCAGAGATGCGTGTCAACTCCGTTTGTAACGCACTAACTTCTTTTTGTAACGCTTCTCTATCTGAATCTGAATTAGAGCCATTGGCAGATTGAAGAGCTAACTCTCGCATACGCTGTAATATATCAGTTGAAGCTTGCATTGCACCTTCCGCGGTTTGCGCCATTGAGATACCATCATTGGCGTTACGCTGTGCGACTGCTAAACCATTTATCTGTGATGTTAAACGATTTGAAATTTGTAGGCCCGCTGCATCGTCTTTTGCGCTATTAATACGCATGCCCGATGCCAAACGTTCCATTGAGGTTGCTAAACCATCGCTCGATTTTGTTAAGTTACGTTGTGCGTTGAGTGACGACACATTAGTATTGACTGTTAATGCCATTTTACCATCTCCTAGTTTTAATTAGGCTGTGGTCCAATGATAATGTGAGGAACCACGCGCTTTGTGTAGAACTAAAAGCAGGAAATGTGCCAGTTTAAATATAAACTATAAAATCTTGTTTAATAACGATTTTAACCTATAAAAATAGTAATTATTAAGCATAAAAAAGCCAGTGACAATTTTTTGCCACTGGCTTTTTATTAAAAAGGCAAACTATTTCCGACAATACAACATTATAAGTAATCAAATAATGACAAATTAGCTAAGCGGCCAAAGGTTGCCTGTGAAGCCTGCAAAGCAGTCTCATGTTTCGTTAAGTCGCTGATTGCTTCAGCCATATCAACTTCGACTAAACTCGCTTTATTCGCTTTGTTATTTATATCAAGTGCACTGTTGGTATCTGTTACTCGCTCGACTAAAATCATACGCGCCCCTAAACTCGCTTGAGTAAATACAACTTGATCACTGGCATTTTGCAGTTGTACTAAACCATCGGCTAATGCGTCATGCAATGCATCTCCCTCTAGGCCACTGTTAAGATTTGTAATTAAGTTTTGCATAGTATTAAGTACATTTTCTTTTTGCGGTTGTTGCAGTGAAAAATCAAATGTACCTGGCGCTGCACCCTCTAGCTTAAACTCCATGCCAGCAAACTCGATAGGCTCACCAGTAAATTCCCCGGTAACAGCTGGCGAAATAGGATTCCCATAGCCATCGTTTATAATATAAGTATCAGGGTCGCCAGGGTTTACTCCGGCGACAAGTTCAACTTGAAAAGAATTATCTGCAGCATTTGCTGTTGGGCTTAAGTCATAATTAGCTTGATGGAACGTGTCAAAATCAGCTTGATTTTTCACATACACAGTGCCTGAGGTCACTCCTCCTGAAAAGACGCCATCGTTAGAAGTAACATTGAGCCGAGCATTCACTTTTTCAAATGTTGTAAATCCATTATCACTTGATTTTACGTGAACACCTTGCGCTATCGTTACACTATGCTGGCCTTGGTCTCCCTGATATTCGTATAAGCCAGTAGATGTGTCAAAACTATATGTTTGGGTGCTGTCTTGATATCCCGAAAAAATATACTTACCGTCTTCTGACTGGCTATTCATCAAATTAACTAGCGACTTTTGTAGCTCTTGTAATTCTCCTGCGATAGTTTCTAAGTTTGTTTGACTCATAGCACCATTACCCGCTCTAATCGTTAATTCTTGCGCTGCTTGAATCGTCGTATTAATACTCATCAAGATACTTTCTTCGGTTTCTAGACGGCCATTCAACTGATTAATATTTTTTGTGTGCTGCTCATTAGTTTGTATTTTGTTTATATACAAAGACGCTTGAGAATATGCCGACGGGCTTTCAGAGGTCGATAAATACTTTTTACCTGTTGTTACACGCTCTTGTGCATTAGCAACACCTTGCTGGCCTTCAAGAATTTTATTAACGCTGCTTTGATACATTAAGTTATTTGATAAACGCATAATTACCTCGCTGAATTAAGTAAGGTGTCGAATATTGAACGAGCAGTGGCAAGCACTTGCGCTGATGCCGCATACGATTGTTGGAAACGCAATAGATTCGCCGCTTCTTCATCGAGGTTTACACCTGACAGAGATTCGTACCACGCTTCAGACTGCTCTGCGAGCGCAGTAAATGCTGCACCATTAGTCTGTGCCTGATTAGTCACAACGCCAATATCCGACACTAAACTAGTATATGCTTTGTTTAAGGTTAGATGATTATTACTAGCGTTACCGACTACATTTTGTCTAACTATATTTGAGTTTTGAATATCAGCTAAAAACTGCCCATTACGGTTATCATCAAAGCCGTCTTCATTGGCCTCTATTGTAAATGAATCACCTAAAGCTGGCGTCCCCTCAATATCAAAATCGAAGCCAACTTGCTCCGCAGTGAGTGTTGTTATGTCATCTAACACGCCCGCTGTTTCAGCTTGTTGAATAACATTTTTACCAGAAGAATCAATTGCAAATGGAGCTGTCGTATTCGTACCATCACTTAAGGTGTACATATCGGGGTTTTCAGCGCTTTTTGTTAAAGTTAAAGACCCTGTTGGTAATTGTAACGATGGGGTATCTGTAAAATTTGATACATCAGACACCGTACCAGCTGAAATACTGGCAGTACCTGTATTGTTAATATCGTTTGCAGTACGAATAGGTGAAGCAAGCGCTATATCTTCTGGGCGATTTGTTGCAAGCTCTAAACTTGTTGATGCTTGAGAATTGAGTTTGATCATAAATTGATCATCAATATCAGGTAAAGAAGACATATCCAGTGTTAACTCTAATCCGAATAAATCTAAATTTGGGTTATTTTGTGAATTAACCTTACCTGTTGCTGGGTCAACGACTGCTGTAGTAAAAATTTCATCGCCGTTGGCATCCTTAATCGTCTCGCCTTTATTATCAACAGGGTAAATTTCAACTTCATTAGTGCCACTGTACTTTACAATAAAATCACTTGCTGGCAATTCATTGCCTTTACCAGCTTCAACGCTTGCAGTAATACTTCCGTTGCCCGTGTTTGCTTGATAAGCAAATGCATCAACCGTGGGGATTTTAAATATATCCCCACCTAAATCGCCATCGGCATCCATACCTAAATGGTTTTGCTGATTAAAGGCATCAGCAAGGGCTAAGCCCATTTGGCCTAATTGATTCTGGGCTGGCACTAAAATGTCATCACGAAATGACAGTAAGCCGCCTATTTTGCCTTTAAGTTTACTTACATCAACCTCAAGCGGCACGGCTTTGCCACCATTAACATCTAAATGTAGCTCTTTGAAGCTGGGATCGGGATCGCCAGTAAATGAAAACAGGTTAAAGGTACCGCTTTCCATCACTAATGCTTGACCAGACCCCAAATAGACTTGTTTCTCACCGTTATTACCGTTGAGAGTTTCTACATCAATGAGTTCTGATAAGTCACGAATTGCTTTGTCGCGCTCGTTGTACAGTCCGCTAGACGCTGATTCACGATCAGTGCCATGCACCGCGGCAATTTTAGAGTTCAATTCGCTAATACTTTGGATCAAGTTATTTGCTTCATCCGAGAAAATTTCTAATTGCTCATTCACAACAGTCTGCTGGTCAACCACGATGCTTGAAAGCCTGTCCATTTGATCAATGAGGTTTTGTGCATCTGTCATAACCAGCGAACGCGCCACCGTCGATGAAGGCTGATTTAAGCTTTCTTGAACATTATTAAAAAACGAGTTAATGCTGGTTGATAAGCTATTCGACTCTTCAGAAAACAAGCTATCGACTCGGCTTGCTTCTGTTACAAACTGATCAAAAAATGCTTTATTTGACGTATCACGATTTAGCTGTTTTTGAGCAAACTCATTGAGTAAACGATACGTTTCACCCTGACCAACTTGGTTGTCGATCATGGTGCTGAACTCAGTGCGCTCACGAACATAACCCGCTGTATTTACATTGGCTATGTTTTTACTGGTCGTTTGTAAAAGCTCAGAATTCGCTCTGATACCTGCATTTGCTATGTCATATAAGCTGAATGACATGAGGACTTACTCCTTAACGTACCAATGAAGCAGCGACGCTTTGAAGCTCAACACGCTTCAATACCTGCTTAATTTTGTTGGCATAATTTGGATCAGTTGCATAACCTGCTTTTTGTAACGAATCTAAAAAGGCTGCGGGTTCTGCGGTGTTTTTTAGTGCGTCTTGATAACGTGGGTTTTCATTTAAGAAATCCACAAAATCATTCACACTGTCTTTAATTGACTGATAAGAACGGAAGCTTGCATGCTTTTTAACAGGCACACCTTGCTCAAACTCAAGCGTAACTTTACTTGCTTTGTCACCTTGCCAGCTCTTATCAGATTTAATGTTAAAAAGGTTATTACTACTGGTGCCATCCGCTTTACTAATAATATGCTTACCCCACCCTGTCTCAAGCGCAGCTTGAGCAACCATCACAGCAGGGTTTAAACCAATTTTTTCAGCCGCATTTTTTGCGTGCTCCCAAACAGAGCTAATGAATGACTCAGCATCTTCAAAGCGGTTTTCTGATTGCTCATCAGTGGCAACTTCCGCCATTGGGTGTGTTTCTGGCTTAGCTTCTTGATTACCGCGAACACGCTTATCGCTATCAAACTCTGCGGTTGTTCTTAACACGGAACCAGGAGTAAATTTCTTACCGTCGGGCGATAGCTGCTGCACAATAAGATCAGCCAAACCCAGTGAGCCGTTAGAAGACAACTCAACAGAAAGCTGTTGATCATGCATTTCTTCAAAGAATTTTACGCCACTCGAGTTAAACGGACTGTCTTTGTCTTCAAATGCTTCATTAGCCTTACGCATGCTTTTAAGCAGCATCTGCGTAAAGATAGATTCAAATTGTGCCGCCGCTTTTTTCAGCGCCTCTTTTGACGCATTGCTAGAGGCATCACTTTTTAGAGCACTTTGACGCAATGAGTCTAAGTTGCCTAAATCAAAAAAGTTTTGCTTGTCGAGATGATTCGTATCCATCAGCTTTTTGACACAATAATTAATAATGCATAATCAAATGCAATAATTACGCCAAAAGAGGATTTATCAGATTGAGGGAAGGTAAAAATGAAAAAACGCGCTGAGCTCAGCGCGTTTTTAATTGATTATATAATAACAAGTTGCCCGTTTATGGCTCCCGCCTCTTTCAACGCTTCAAGGATAGCCATTAAGTCACCAGGGGCGGCACCAACTTCGTTTATCGCTCTCACTAAATCATCAAGGCTAATACCTGGATTAAACACAAAAGCGCGAGAGTCATCTTCATTAACATCGATAATACTTTGGTTTGTCACCACCGTCTCGCCTTCGCTCAGTGCATTCGGCTGCGATACGTTTTGCTGCTCAGCAATGGTCACGGTTAATCCACCGTGGGTAATTGCAGCTGGCTGTAATTTTACGTTTTTACCAATAACAATGGTGCCCGTACGTGAATTGACAATAATTTTTGCCGCAGTATCAGCCGGTGTGAACTCTAAGTTTTCAAGCGTTGATAAATACGATACGCGCTGCGATGCATCGCGCGGTGCAATGACACGTACAGACGCTGCATCAATTGCTTGAGCACTGTTTGGCCCAACTAAATCATTAATAGTTTGCTCTAGGCGCTTTGCCGTTGTGAAATCTGGACGATTCAAATTAAAGGTGATGTAGTCACCTTGCATAAACGGGCTTTTAACAGCGCGCTCAACCGTTGCCCCATTCGGAATTCGGCCAACGGTGGGAGTGTTTATAATCACTCGGCTGCCATCAGCACCTTCTGCGCCTAAGCCCCCCACGACCAAACTGCCCTGTGCAATGGCATACGTATTACCATCAACCCCTTTCAAAAAGGTTTGTAATAACGTACCACCGCGTAAGCTTCCTGCACTACCAATTGAAGACACGGTAATATCAATGGTTTGACCTGGTTTTCTAAACGCGGGTAACTCGGCATGTACAGCAACGGCTGCAACATTTTTAATCTTTGGTTTTAAGTTCGCAGGAAGCGTGATACCGAAGCTATTTAACATCGCTTTAAAGCTCTGCTCTGTAAAACGACTTTGCTCGCCCGTGCCAGGTAAACCCACCACTAAACCATAACCGACTAATTGATTTGAGCGTACACCCTCAACCATAGACACATCTTTAACTCGCTCAGCCTGAACAGAAAGCTGTACACTAATTAAGCAAAGAGCAATAATGTATTTAAACCCATTCATGATTTGTATCCTCTAAAATGGGAAAATAGAACTGCTAAAGAAACGAGTTAACCAACCCGCACTTTGCGCTTCTTGAAGTTGACCTTTACCTGAGTATTGAATGCGCGCATTCGCAACTCGGTTTGAAGTCACCGTATTATCTGCTGTCACATCTTGGGGACGCACTAAACCTTCAAGACGAATAAACTCTTCACCGGTATTTAAAGTAAGCCACTTTTCGCCACGGATCACTAAGTTACCGTTCGGCAAAACTCGCATAACATTAACTGAAATATCACCAAATAAGCTGTTCGATTGATTCGATTTAGAATCACCTTTAAATGATGAATCTGAACCAATACCAAATTGGATACTATCACCACCTATATTCACAGGATTGCCGCCTAAACCAATGACTGGGTCAAGGCTTGCGTCGGTTTCTTTATCGGTTTCGGTTTTCGCCGCTTTGGTTGCTTGAGTCGATTCTTGCAGTTTAACCGTGATGATATCGCCTGCTCGCAACGCTTTTTTATCTGAATACAGGTCATTTGATAAATAACTATCAAATAATGAACCGGTGGGTACCATTTGCTCTGCTGCAGGCTCAGGATACATTGGCGCATAGTAAGGGTCATCCTGAACCACATGGTTATTTTGTGTTGCCATACAACCACCGAGCAATAACGCTGTTGATGTGACTAAGATAATGTTACGCATGCTGCCTCCTACCCATTATAACTGTTGGTTAATGTAACTAAGCATTTCATCAACAGCCGAAATCACTTTTGAATTCATTTCATAAATTCGCTGTGTTTCAATGAGGTTAACGAGCTCTTCTGTTACATTCACATTTGAAGTTTCAAGTGAACCTTGTACAACAGTTCCTAAACCATCAATACCGGGATTACCTTGCACAGGAGCCCCACTTACAGCCGTTTCGGTGTAAAGGTTTTGACCCATAGGCTCAAGGCCAGATGGATTGATGAAATCACTGATAGTTAGCTGACCAATAACAACATTGTCAGCTTGGCCTGAGATACGCACCGACACTTCACCATCTTGTGATACCGTAATTGATTGTGCATCGTCTGGCACATTCATCTCTGGTTGCACAGGAAAACCGGCTCCCGCGGTAACAATGCGGCCATCTTCATCGGTGGTAAATTGACCATTACGCGAATAAGCGATATTGCCATCTGGGAGTAACACCTCAAAAAAGCCCGGTCCTGAAATCATCCAATCCAATGAATTTTCAGTGGTAAGCATGTTACCTTGTGAAAAGTTCTTTTGGTTAGCAACCACTTTCGCACCCGCGCCTAACATCAAACCTGATGGCATTTCAGTGTCTTGTGAGGAACGGCCACCTGGCTGATTAATATTTTGATACAATAAATCTTCAAATACGGCGCGGCTTTTTTTGTAACCGACCGTGCTGGCATTCGCGAGATTATTTGAGATCACCGAAATATCGGTTTGTTGGGCGTCAAGCCCGGTTTTACTGATCCACAATGCAGGATTCATAACTCTACCCTCTCAGTCATCTTAAACAATGCGTAACAGCTGATCTTGACGTTCATCAATTTCTTCCGCTGTTTTCATCAATTTAACTTGTAATTCAAATTGGCGTTGATTGCTGATCATATCGACCATTTCATGTACGGGGTTAACGTTGGACATTTCAAGGGTGCCCGAAAGCACTTTTACATTATTTGAAATGTCGCAAAACCCACATAAATCATTTACCAACATGTCTGGCTTTGGCCTAAATAAGCCATCATTGCCTTTTTCTAGTTGATTGTTATCGGCTTCGATTACCTTTAAACGATCAACCACTTCTAAAAAGTTTGCAGGTGCCCCTTGTGGACGCACCTGAATTGACCCATCAGAACTAAATTCAATCTTCTCGATTGGTAAAGGCAAAATAATGGGGCCACCTTCGCCAATAACTTGACGACCATGACTGGTCATCAATGCGCCATCGGGAGTAATATTCAGCGTGCCTGTTTTGGTATAGGCTTCATTGCCCGATGCATCTTGTACGCTTAACCAACCCCGATCACTCATGGCAATATCAAGTTCTCGGCCTGTTTCAACAAAACCACCCGACTCCATGTTAGAACCTGGGCGCTCTTGCATTGCGAATACACGCGATGGCAAGCCTTCGCCAAATGCTTGCATTGAGCGTGCTTGTGCAAAATCAGCTTTAAAGCCAGTGGTGTTTGCATTTGCTAAGTTGTTTGCCTTTAATTCAAGGCCACGCAAGCTTTGCTTTGCACCAGACATGGCAATGTAGACCATTTTGTCCATAACATTGACTCACTAAAAATACGATAACTATGAAATGCAATAAAAGTGCCAAAGTAAAATTGACGCGGAAATAAGCAAAGGAAAATAAAAAAAGGCTGCCAATAGAGGGGGCAGCCTTTCGTGTCGGATTAAGCTTAGAGCCGCTAAAATTAACGGATCTGTAAGATATTTTGTTGTAATGTTGAGTTAACTTCTAAGGCACGTGAGTTCGCCTGGAAATTACGCTGTGCGCTGATAAGGTCAACCAGTTCATTCGTTAAATTAACGTTTGATTGCTCAAGTGCTGATGAGTTAATTGAACCCAATGTGCCTGAGTTTGGCTCACCCGCAATAGGCTCACCCGAGGTTAGGCTTTTCTTCCAAGAAGTGTCACCCGCTTGTTGTAAGCCTTGAGAGTTTGAAAAGCGCACCATAGCCACTTGGCCTAAGAATGAAGTATCGCCATTGCTGTATGAAGCAACTACTTTTCCATCTGCACCAATATCAATGCCCGCTAAACGACCGACTGTCGCACCATCTTGCTCAAGTGCTTTTACTTCAAAGTTACTGGCGTATTGCGTAGGCACTTTATTAGCGGTGCCTGCTTCGTCACGCCAATTAACCGTGATTTCATTCGGGAACTGTGCGCCATTACCAAGTAGTGTCGATAAACCTGACGAAGCACCTGAAGGCAAAATAATGTCATCAAATGTGGTTTCTGGAGCGGTTACGTTCGGTAAACCCGCCGCCGTGAACTCAAGTGTATCAATTGGCGTGTGTGCACCTGTGCCCGTTGCAGCACCTGAATCATCAAACGCTTGACCATCCATTGTGGCGTACACTTCCCACGTATTTGGCGTTGCTGTAGGGTCTTGCTTTACAAAAAATAACTGCACAACATGCGGCTCACCTAATGAGTCATAAACAGTTGTTGAAGTAGACGAGTTATAGCTCGTGCTATCAGTTGGATCAAAGGTTGTCGTTGTTGGCGTATCGACACGTGCGTCTAAATTCATTGAGCTGTAGATATTACTCGTATGACGAGGCGAACCTGAAGCATCTGGAATTTGAATCGGTGAAGTAGTACTTAAACTTACCGATGTCGTATTACCCGTTGATGGGTCAACAGGGAAACCTTGCAGGTAGTTACCATTGGCATCAACAACAAAGTTATCTGCATTTAATTTAAATGCACCCGCACGCGTATATGTAAAGTCTTGTGATGCGATGTCATCACTCATCGCAAAATAACCTTCCCCTGTGATTGCTAAATCAAGTGAGTTATTTGTGAATGATAACGACCCTTGGTGAAACTGTTGTGCAACCGTTGCTGTTTTAACACCGTCGCCGTTTTTTGTTTTACCAGAACTAAATACTGACGATGCGTACACATCAGCAAACTCAGCTCGCGACTCTTTAAAGCCCGTTGTGTTTACGTTGGCAATATTATTTGCCGTTACGTCTAAATCTTTTTGTGCGGCTGCTAAACCTGTTAATGCAATATTGAAGCTCATAACTCACCTCTAACCTATCTCTTAGCCTAAGCTAACCCAAACCTTTTTAATTATGCGATTTCAGCTATATCAGTTAGCCTAACCGCACCCTCTTTTGTATTTACGATAATGCCGCTGCTGCCATTAATATTGACACTTTCAATGTTCTTAAAGGTTGCCAGAGGCATGCTGCTGTAGTCTCCATTTACGAAGCCTTCAGCGCTAATATTGTATTCGCCTTCAGGAAGAACATTGCCCTCACCATCTTTACCATCCCACTCGAAACGGTGAGCACCGGCAGACTTCGATCCTAAATCAATCGTGCGAACTAATTGTCCCGTCGAATCAGTGATTCTTAACGTAAGAGATTCAACAGCTGTTTCTGCCACAACGGAACCTTTAGCTAAATTTTCGCCATCAAAGTCAATAGTCTCTGACTCAAGCAACGCTTGCTTACCCACTAACGTTGACGCTTGTAATGCCGAATTTGATGTCATGGATGCAGTGAGTGACTCAAATTTTGTGTTTAAATTTGAAATACCTTCTGCCATGGTAAAGTTCGTCATTTGCGCAATCATTTGATCGTTATCAGCAGGATTGCTCGGATCTTGAAACGACAACTGCTGCGTTAACAACGAAAAGAAATCTTCTTGAGACAGTGTATTACTGTCTTCTTTTGCTGTTGGCGTGTTTGTCTCATTCCAACGCAAGCTATCCATATAGGATGATGATGCAGAGCTGATGTCGTTACTCATAACTTATCCTCGATTACCGTTGTCCTAACAACAGTGTTTTACTTAACATTTGCTTAGCTGCATCAGCAACTTGCACATTTGTTTGGTAAGAGCGAGAGGCAGAAATCATATTAGCCATTTCTTCTACAACGTTGACATTTGGTTTATAGATATACCCATTTTCATCCGCGCTGGGGTGATTCGGGTTGTATTCTATTTGTAGCGGCTTATCGCTCTCTACAATGCCTAATACTTTAACGCCAACAGAAGAGCCCTGCGGATTACTTTGCGATGCTGACGCTTTTGTAAGTTCAGCAGCAAACACAGGATGGCGCGCTCGGTATGTCTGGTCTTGGCTTGAGCTAATTGTATTTGCATTCGAAATATTACTTGCTGTGGTATTTAAGCGAACATTTTGTGCGCTCATACCCGTGCCCGAAATATCAAAAACATTATATAAACTCATGATTAAGCTCCTTGACTACCGAGGGCTTTTTTAAGGCCTTTAATTTTACTACTCATAAATTGCAGGCTTGCCTGATACTCTAATGAGTTTTGTACATACAAGTTTCGTTCCACTTGTATATCAACAGAGTTACCATCACCTGTATCTGCTTGATTTGGCGTACGAAACATTTCTGAATTACCAACAAATCGACTGCCACCGGCAAGGTGTTTCTCATCCGTTCTTACCATGCTATTGCCGCCGTGCTGGTTGCTTTTTGCCGCTTTTAATGCGGATGCAAAATCGACATCTTTCGCTTTATAGCCCGGCGTATCAGCATTAGCGATATTTGTCGCTAATAACTCAGCGCGTTGTGAACGGATCAACATGGCATGAGGATGCACACCGAATGCTTTATCAAAACTGATAGCCATAACCATCTCCAAAAATTTGACTCTCCTTAGCTAATGCAAAAGGTAAGCCAAAAATTAAGCATGATTATTTTATAATTAAGGTGTTGATATATAATGAAATTAGCAACCTAAGAACTAGGTTGCTAAGGAAAGATTACTTTTTCTGGTAGATGATACCCGGATTACATCGCACCATATCAAAACTGTCACTAAGGCCAGCCATTGACTCTGAAGCGCCTAAAAACAGGTAGCCTTTTGGATTAAGTGCTTGCGCAAATTGCGCGATAATTTTTGCTTTTACTTCAGGTGCAAAGTAGATCAATACATTACGGCAAAAAATAATATCAAATTTACCCATCAAGGCATACGAATCCAATAAGTTTAAATGCCTAAAACTGACCATTTTCTTTATTGGATCAACTACTTGAGCCATACCATTACCACTGTCTTTAAAAAACTTTTGACGTCTTTCAACAGACAGACCACGTGCTAAAGCCAGTGAGTCATATTCTGCGTTTTTACACATATCAAGCATAGTATTAGAAATATCTGTGCCGATAATTTGTGCGCCCATTTTTAAAACGCCAGGTTGCTTAGATTGAAACTCAGCAACCGACATGGCAATAGAATACGGTTCTTGACCTGATGAACTTGCCGCTGACCAAATTTTAATTGGACGACGCAATTCTTTGAATTCAGGGAAAAGTTTAGTTTTAAGCAATTCAAATGGGTATTGATCACGAAACCACAAAGTTTCGTTTGTTGTCATTGCATCAACCACTGCGGCACGAAGCTGCCTCTCGTGAGGACTCAAGGTTTTACTTACCAACTGTGACAATGACTCAACATTAAAACGCGCCATCAAGGGTGCCAGGCGACTTTTCACTAAATAAAGTTTGTTATCGCCTAGTACAATGCCACATTGTTGCTCTAAAAAAGAGCGGAACTGATCGTATTCGCTTTGTTGTAAGTGCTTATTTTCCAAAGTAATACCACCTATAAATAATTAATCACAATGAACCCACTTTTTAACGGCAGTCGCTAATTCGTCTGGGTTAAATTTTGCAATAAAATCATCGGCACCCACTTTTTCTATCATCGCTTGATTAAAAACACCACTGAGTGATGTATGCAAGATTACATGCAAAGGTGATAACTTTGGATCGGCCTTAATTTCTGCGGTTAAGGTGTAGCCATCCATTTCTGGCATTTCAACGTCTGAAATTAACAAGCCAACTCGCTCAGTAATATTATTTACACAATCAAGTTCTGCTATTTCACGTAAGCGTATTAAGGCTTCTTTACCATTTTTAGCGAGTTCAGTTTGTACACCGAGAGGTTCTAACGCACGTTTTACCTGATTACGCGCAACGGCCGAGTCATCAGCAATAAAAACGATTCGCTCCCCTAAATCTTTTTGGATTTCTCCCTCACCAATCACATCCGCACTTACTTCAGTGTTAACAGGGCAAATTTCGTTAAGGATCTTCTCGACGTCTAAGATTTCTACCAGTTCGTTTTCTATTTCAGTGACCGCGGTTAAATAAGAGTAACGCCCTGCACCTGAAGGTGGCGGCATAATTTTTTCCCAGTTCATATTAACGATGCGCTCTACGCCACCGACTAAGAACCCTTGCACTGAACGATTGTATTCCGCAATGATAATAAAACTATCTTTGATATTTTCAATGGCAGGACCGCCAACAGCCATTGATAAATCGATAACAGAAATGGTTTGACCACGAATGTGTGCAACACCACGAATATAAGCATTCGATTTTGGCATGTTTGTAAGCGGTGGACATTGTAGAACCTCTCTTACTTTAAACACGTTAATACCAAAGCGTTGTCGCCCTCTGAGTTTGAATAATAGTAATTCAAGGCGGTTTTGCCCAACCAACTGTGTACGCTGGTTTACTGAGTCTAAAATGCCTGCCATTTCAATCTCCTAAAGATAAACAACCAGAGCCGGAACAATAATTGCTTACTTTGTGTTAAAGCTACATAAGGTTACGAAGCGTCTGTTTTTTGACGCAAAATATTTATACCTTGTTTTCAACAATAAGCATAGTCGAAACAATATGAGTTTGTTAAAAAAAAGCCGAAGATACAGTGTTTTTTATTTTCTTTCTAGCTTGTTATTTGCCACGCATCTACAAGCTGAAGTGTATAATAACGAGCAACTTCAACAAATCGCTATTGATTTTGTCAGCGAGCAGATCCCCGATCTCGATACGGCACCGCAAGTAAGTGCATTACCACTTGATAGCCGTATTCCAGAAAGATTGTGTGAATCGCCATTAAATAAAACATTACCGACAGAACCTCCTTTTAATCGGCAGGTTACCGTACAACTTAAATGCGATGACATAAATAGTTGGACTCAATATGTGCATGTTCGCATTATTGAGCTGGAACCCGTTGTTGTCGTAACAACCAATTTAGCACGCGGTGAAGTAATTAGAGCAGAGCATTTGCGCTTAGAGATGAAACCTAAGCAGTTTGTAAGAACGCAATATGTTCAAGAAAAATCAATGCTTGTCGGCAGTCGTAGCAAGCGCAATATTCGCAGTGGTGTGCCTATTGTAATGAGCCATGTTTGCATGGTGTGTAAAGGCGACAATGTGACTATTTATGCTTCATTGCGTGGCTTGAGGATCAAAACAACAGGTATTGCGCTTGAAGATGGCACATTAGACGAATTAGTACGTGTAAAAAACAAAAAATCAGGTAAAGTATTAAATGCACGTGTGGATGGTGTTGAGTCTGTACAAGTGAATATTTAATTTTTTATATTTATGCTAAAGTATCCGCTGTGCCCGCCGATATATAGGCATATGTTGGGTAATGTATAGGTCAAAAATTATGGTAAGCAATGTCAATAATGGTCAACAACAAACTTCTGTGTTGACGAATACCAAGCAAAAAAATCTTGATTTACAAAAAGATAACGCTAACGCGGCAGCGGCAAAATCGACAGCGCCAAAAGCAAGTGCAGATTCGGTAAGCTTAACGCCTCAAGCTAAACAACTTAAATCTTTACAAGATAAAGCTGAACAGTCGTCTGGCTTTGATAGCAATAAAGTGGCTGAGTTAAAAAAAGCAATCAGCGAAGGTAAATACCAAATTGATGCTGAAAAGTTAGCTAAAAATATCGCCGCATTTGAGTTTGATGTGTATGGCTGATCATAATCATTTAATCGCCAGCAAATTAACACAACAAGTCACTTGTTTAGAGTCTATTGCTGTGCTTTTGGATGATGAATTAACAGCCATTGCTGCAAAACGTGGTGAGGGGCTAAAAAGTATTGCCCAACAAAAAGTCTCTCTACTACAGCAAATTCAGTTAATAGATAAAGAAGTGCAAACGCTGGTTAGCAAAAATGACTCGCCAGATGATGAAGTAAACGAACTCATTTCTAAAGTAAACTCTCTTCTTGCAGCCTGTAAAAAGAAAAATGATGTGAATGCACATGCAGCTCATCAAGCCCAGCTTAGTGTTAAGCAACTAAAAGATATCTTGATTGGCGCACCTTCATCGATGACCTACGATCAAGGTGGCAGTGTGATTCAAGGCGATAAAAAAATAGTGCATAACCTTAAAGCATAATGCCCGTTACTCGTTTCTAGTTACTCGTTTCTCGTTACCCGTTGCTCGTTACCCGTTACTCATTTCTCGTTACTCATTTCTCGTTACTCATTTCTCGTTACTCATTTCTCGTTGCTCGTTACTCGTTACTCGTTACTCGTTACTCGTTTCTAGTTACTCATTTCTCGTTACTCATTTCTCGTTGCTCGTTACTCGTTACTCGTTTCTAGTTACTCGTTTCTAGTTACTCGTTTCTAGTTACTCGCTTCTCGTTTCTCGTTACCCGTTGCTCGTTTCTCGTTACCCGTTTCTCGTTTCTCGTTTCTCGTTACCCGTTTCTCGTTTCTCGTTACCCGTTTCTCGTTTCTCGTTTCTCGTTTCTCGTTGCTCGTTTCTAGTTACTCGTTTCTCGTTGCTCGTTGCTCGTTGCTCGTTTTACAAACTACCCAATTCAAAAAGAAAGCGCGATAATTATCGCGCTTTTCTTATTTAAGCTTAACTATTTATCTAAATATCAATTGAGTTATTGCCTCCCTCAATGAGTTTTTTGATTAGCTCATCTGACTCACTTTGGATATTACTGGCAGGCTCTGACGTGACTTCTGTGTTGCCTGTAAATGCTAAGCTCTGACTTTCACTGTTGCTATCAAGGGCAAGTAAATTACTTTGTTCACTATCACTTAAGACATCTTCGATAGTCACGTCAAGCGCAGCAATACCCCCACTTGAGGTTGGCTCTGGGCTTGCATCTAATAGAACAAGGCTGAGATCAATACTTTCTGCAGTTTGCTCGTCAGCCTCAATGCTGTCAGATCCTAAGGCCATTTCTTCAGGACCCGCACCGCCAGTGCTTGCGGGCTCTCCATTAATTTCAATATCATTGCCGTTAATATCAACAACGCGCACATTACCAATAGAATCTGTAATGCTAAAGCGTGCATCTGCTAGGCCTAAACCCAATATATCAAGCAGGTTAATATCAACGATACCTATTGACCACTGTCCATTTTGTACAACCGAGCCGCCTTCACTTAATAAGGTGATCCCTAAAGCAAGGGCGTTATCTAATTGCACGATAGCCCCATCTTCTGCATCCGTTGTGCCGTCAAAGCCAGTAATGACAAGCCCTAAGTTTAGTAAAGAGTTAACATCTATATTCTCAAGTGTCGGCGGAATCGTATCAATTTCTAATCCTGAAATTGCACCCGTTGTTACGCCACTACTAACAATCGTTGCGGTTACCGTGTAAGTGCCATCCACTAACGCACTGTCTGGTGTTACACTCCAAGTGCCATCACTTAATGAGGTAACCGTTTTCGTTTGTTGCGTAGTGCCATTATCAAACACCACTTCTATTTCACTGTTTGGTGCAATTGATTTACCCGTAATGAGCGGGGTGTCATCGTTGGTGAGCTGTAACCCATCATCAATGGTTATAGTCAATCCAGCATCAATAATACCTGAGGCTGTTTGCTCTGTAGTGCGGTCTTCAGCATCTGTGACACTTGCCGTTACAGTGTAAGTGCCATCAACAAGTTCAGATAATACTTCCACTGACCAAGTGCCATTACTGTTCACTAAGGTCGTTAGCGTTTGTGAAGCACCATCGGCACCTTGCACAATCAGTGTCACAGTTTGCCCTGTTCCCACAGTACTTGTGCCGCTTATCACTGGCGTTGTGTCTGCTGAGATAGCCGGTACATCTAATGTCAATTCAGGGGCGGAATTGTCAAAAGTGTCTGTACTAATAGTCGTGGTATTACCGGCGGCATCGGTCGCTGTTGCCTCTACATAAGCTAAGTTCAATAATGACACCGACAAGTTCAATACTTGCCAATCACCATTGGCATCAACGGTTGCTGTATATGGCACACCAGCCACTCCACCGACGAGGTAGTTTGTTATCGTAATAACACTGCCTTCAGGTAAGTCAGATGTACCAGATAAAGAGACCAACAGACCTAATAGGAACGATGGCACAATGGTGAGCTCTGGGGCTACGGTATCAACTTCGCCACCTGTTTTACTGTCTGTTCCGGTATTACCCGCAGTATCCGTGATACTTGCAGTAACAGAATAAACTCCATCGGCCAACACTTGATCTGCTGCTGCTTGCCAGTCACCGTTCGCATCGGTGGTCGTTGTAACACTGTGCTGTGCTCCACCGGCTGCGATAAAGGTGACTGTAATAGTGCTATTGGCCGCATCAGACGTACCACTAATAAGAGGGGTTGAGTCGTTCGTTAAAGTTAAACTACTTTGATCAATGCTAACGACAGGTGCTGTGGTATCAACCGCAGATGTCGTTGAAGCGCTGCCATTGTTTCCTGCGGTATCTGTCACGACTGCGGTTACTGTATACGCTCCCTCAGCGAGTGCTTGAGTCGCTTCAACTTGCCAATTTAAACTTGCATCTAGTGTCGTTTCGACACTGTGACTTACGCCGGCAGAGTCTACAAACGTAACGACTACTCGATTGCCTGCCACTGCGCCAGTTGCACTGCCCATTATCACTGGCGTTAAATCGGTTGAAACAGCCACAGTGTCAATGACCACATTCGCAGGTGTAATATCAATCACACCCGATGCAGAGGCTGAGCTGGTGTTACCAGCAGTGTCAGAAACGCTTGCTGAAATCGTGTAGGCACCTTCAGCTAATGCTGTACCTAATGCAACAGACCAAGCACCTGATGCGCCAACAACCGCAGATGCTGTCACAATATCGCCCGCACTGTCGGTGACACTTATCGTCACCACGCTACCCTGTGGTGCATCACTTGTACCACTGATTGTTGGTGTGGTGTCATTCGTGATTGCTGGAGAGTCAACTGTTAACGCTGGCGGAGTGAGATCGATGTCACCTTGACGACTTGCCGTACCAGTGAGTCCATCTTCAGACACACTTGCTGTAACAGTATAGTTTCCTTCACTGAGCGGCGTTGTTAAGTCTACAGTCCATGTACCGCTGCTAATAGTGGCGATAGCTGTTTGGCTATTACCAAGTGCATCGACAACAGTAATGGTCACTTGAATACCGTCAGCTGCATCACTTGTACCCGAAATGGTCGGTGTGGTGTCGTTAGTGACTGCAAGAGCATCAATCGAAATTGTAGGTGCATTGGTATCTAGCGTTGCCGTGTCTGTTACCGTTACCGTGTTGTTTGCAGCATCGGTAATTGTCGCTGTAATAGTCAGTAAGCCATCAGCCAATGCTGTTGGAACATCTGCTGACCATGACCCATCAGCCTGAACAGTTGCAGTAAAGCTGTATGTATTCCCATCATTTACCACACTAATATTTACGGTGCTGCCTGCAGGCTCATTGGTGCTACCACTAATTGTTGGTGTTGAATCATTAATAGTCCCTAAACCATCTAGAACCAACTCAGGTGTAAGAGTATCAATTGACCCCGTTTCGGTGTCAGTACCAACATTACCTGCAACATCTGTGATAGTCGCTGTGACACTATAATTGCCATCTGGCATAGTACTCGGTGTTACTTGCCATGACCCATCACTTTGGACGGTTGCCGTTAATGTTTGTATATCGTTGTTGCTATCTGTCACCGTAACAGAAACCTGAGTACCGGTGGCTTCTGTCGATGTGCCCGAAATAACAGGCGTACTTGAGTTACCAAGTCCCAACGTGTCTATCACTACGACAGGCGCAACTGTATCAACCGTTATCGATGCCGTTGCAGTTTGCGTATTATTAGCATCATCCGTTATGGTCGCCGTAATAGTGTAACTGCCATCGGTAATATCAACCGGTACTATAAACTGCCAAGTACCATCTGATGCTACTGTGGTGGTAATGGTTTGTCCTGCAACCTCAACGATAACTAAGCCGCCTATTTCGTTACTACTACCTGAAATAGTTGGACGCGCGTCAGAGGTGCCATCAACCGCGTTAACAACTAAGGTTGGCGCAATGCTGTCTAACACACCCGATGTTTGCTCTGTAGTTAAATTACCGACCTGATCCCTTACCGATGCCGTTACTGTAAAGGTCCCTTCAGCTAGCGCTGTGGGCACATCGACAGACCAAGTTTGGTTACTTTGCACAGTTGCAGTAAAGGTTTGTGAATCACCATTGGCATCTTGAACGGTGATGTTGATCACCGTGCCTTCTCCCATATCCGTTGTGCCCGAAATGGTTGGGGTTGTATCATTTGTTAATGCATCAACAGTAACCGTCAGCTCAGGCGCCACATTATCAAATTCTAATGTGCTCACAGTAGCAGTGTTACCCGCCGCATCTGTGCCACTTGCCGTAACATAAGCCAGGCTAATAAGTGGGACAGTAATGTTGGCAAGCGTCCAATTACCATTTGCATCAGTCGTGGCGGTATAAGTCGCACCTATTAAGCCCCCTACTAAATGTTCAGTAATTGTGATCACACTGCCTTCTGGCAAATCTGATGTGCCCGATAAGCCAACTAAATTTCCTAATAAGAATGAAGGAATAATACGGATATCTGGTGCAATTGTATCAACTATACCACTGTCTGTGGCGCTGCTGTTATTACCCGCTGAATCGCTGATACTCGCTGTCACACTGTAGTTACCATCGGCCAATGCTTGCGCTGCATCGACACTCCAATTACCTGACGCATCGGTGGTCACTGTCACTGTGTGGCTGGTGCCATTGGCATCAGTAAAGGTCACATCAAGATTCGTATTGGCTAAGTCTGATGAACCAGTGACTGTGGGTGTGTTGTCATTGGTTAGCGCTGGCGCATCAATGGTGATGGTTGGCGCGGTCACATCAATTGTGCCGGTTTCGGTGTCGGTGCCTGTATTACCGGCGGCATCACTCAGTGTCGCAACAACGGTGTAGTTTCCTTCCGCCAGTGCTGAGCTCAGCTCGACTGACCAACTGCCATCAGCCTGCACAATGGCTGTGGCGCTTTGTGTCGCCCCGTCACTGTCAGTCACGGTTAACAAGACTTGAGAGCCTGCTGTCGCACCACTGCTTTGGCCACTAATAACAGGGGTTACATCGTTGCTGTCGGCAATCGCATCAATACTGACAACAGGCGCGGTGATATCCACTTCACCGGTGGCACTTGCTGATGCTGGGTTACCAGCTTGATCGCTGACTGTCGCGGTAACGGTGTATTCGCCTTCCGCTAGAATCGTGCTGGCTGCCACTGACCAACTACCATCACTTTGCATGGTGGTGGTCACGGTGTGACTGTTGTTGTTTGCATCGGTGATCACCACGGTGACTGTGCTGCCTTGTGGCGCACTGGCTGTGCCGCTAATCGTCGGGGTGGTGTCGTTTGTAATACCCAGTTCGTTAATGTCAATCGCTGGCATGGTGGTATCAATAATACCGGTGCGTGTGGCGGTGCCAGTGTTACCATTTTCGAGCACTGAGGCGGTCACGGTAAACTCACCTTCTGGTAATGCGGTCATCGCTGTGACACTCCACGTGCCCCCACTGACGGTGGTGGTAATTGTTTCGACAGGGTTTATCCCATCATCAATCACAACCGTCACCACACTGCCATTCTCTGCATCACTGGTGCCGTTAATGGTCGGTGTGGTGTCATTTGTTTCACCAATCACATTAATCGTGACACTTGGAGCGGTGGTGTCAAGCAGTGCACTGTCGCTTGCGGTGGTGGCGTTGCCTGCCGCATCGGTAATGCTCGCATCAATCGTGAAGGTGCCATTATCCAGTGGGCTAGGGACATCGGCGCTCCAAGTGCCATCCGCTAATACTGTCGCGGTGAAGGTGTAGGTGTTGGTGCCATCAGAGACACTTAAGTTCACCACACTGCCCGCAGGCTCGTTAGACGTACCGCTAATGGTTGGGGTGGTATCATTCACCGTTCCCAAGCTATCAATTGCTAAGCTAGGCGGTAAAGTATCAATGCTGCCGGTGCCTGTGTCTGTGCCAACATTGCCCGCAGCATCGGTGATGGTTGCCGTCACAGTGTACGCACCATCTGGCAAGCTGCTTGATGTGGCTTGCCATGACCCATCAGCTAAGACTGTCGCGGTCAAGCTGTGTGAATCACCATTGCTATCAACAATACTAAGGTTCACGACCGTGCCAGCAGGCTCGGTTGAGGTACCACTTAAGGTTGGTGTACTGTCATTACCTAGGCCATTGTCATTTACAGTAACAACGGGGTTGGTGGTATCGATATTGCCTGTGGCGGTAACGTTGCTGGTGTTGCCTGCATCATCACTGATGGTCACGGCAACCGTGTAGCTGCCTTCGGCTAGGGCTGTCGGTACTTCAACGCTCCAATCACCACTGCTATTTACGGTGGCGGTGAGTGTTTGCTCTGCCCCATTGCTGTCGGTGACTGTCACGGTGACAGTGCCGCCCACTTCATTACTACGACCACTGAGTACCGGCGTGACATCACTGCCC
>NZ_JAJJZF010000017.1:0-98344 GCF_020966275.1 Pseudoalteromonas sp. MB41
TTAAAGTTAACCCTTTAAACTCCAATTCAGCTAGATTTAGTTCCTCAATGAAAACATCAATCACTCTGACCGTATTATCTTCACTGACGTAGTCTTCCAACGATTCTGGAAATAACGTTGATTGGTCACGACTTTCACCGCTTATAAACTTTGACATACTGCCTCAACCCTCAACTGAATCAATAGTCTAATTATATAAATATCAGTATATTAAGTGAACTAAATGTATAGATTAATAGATCATAAGCAGAACATACTTAGACCAAAAGGTGATCAGAGTTTTCACACAGTCTGGGCCAGAAGCGGACGGTGGTAACGGCCGCCACAAACGCGATCAGCGTGTTGCGAAATGAGCCGCGCAGCGGCGTTTAAATGGCGCTTATTATGTGTTTTGGGCACTTAATTTTTTCCCTTTGAGATAGCACCATATAAAAGTTAAAACACAGGTGGCTTTAAGAGCCAATAGTTCCAACGGTTTCCACCATGCTCCTGTCTCAGCTTCGATTATGTCTGATACGCCAAATAGAGTGAATGCAACCGTAGCTACCAGCAAAAGCGTTAGCCAACGATTATCTCTGCGCCTAATGACAGCAGTAATTAGCATCCCTAAGCCAATACTGAACCATAAGCCAGCTTCAATATGGTTGAATGTTTCTATGGTCATAATTTACACATAACGCCGCGTTAAGGGGTGAACAACGCCAACCACCTAACCTAAGCCATTGTGTCGTAATCACTTAAACCGATTCAAACTAAAAATGCCAAGCGTTGTGAATCCCTCTTAAACGCTTTGTTATGCATATTTTCTCCTATTCGTGTGGATGTTTAGGAAATTGTTTTGCGCGGTCTCCAATTTTAAACCAATGTGGCTTTTCCGAAACAAACTCATGAAATTGATTTTCTATTTCAAACTCAGTATCTAAGCAATTAGCATTGATTGGAAACGAATCCATTTCAGATAGAACCTCACCAAGAGAAGTCCCACAAACTGAACAAAAACATCTGTCGTATTCATATGGCGGCTGAGCTTTAAACGTAGCTATTTTATCTCGACCTGTAGTTATCTTAAACTTATCAGACTTAACAAAAACTAATGAACTCGCACCAACTTTACGACAACGACTACAATGGCACATACCCATCATACTTGGCTTTTCAACTAATTCGAATTGAACCGAGTTACAACAGCAGCTTCCTTTAATCATCTTGATCCCTTTTATAAACGCAGTTTGTTTAACAAGATAATAGCACTAGCTGTATATATGTACAGGTTAAATTATGCATAACATGTTTATAGCGAGCGAATCGCGCGTTTTTCTACCACTGCGTCGCTCGCTTTTCTGAATGACTCATTTGTAACAAACTTCTTAACTAATTGCCATTACTACTAAAATGCAGTAGTCCTAGCTTTTGCCTCAGGACAAAAACGAGCGATTGTGTTGCTTTCCTGACTATGCAAGCAATATACCTTGACGAAATAGAAAAGCAATTGTGAACGGCCGAAGTTCACTATTTTTAGAAATTCTCCTAAACACGTCTTGGGGCAGTTATGAGTTAGAGTCGACGGGCGGTTCGGTGCCATGAGCAGACACTGAAGATCTTTAATGTCTGAAATCAAAATTTGGGTGATGCCAATCATACTCATTGCTAGGTCACAAAAAGTGGAACGCCAAGAAAAGCTCGCATGGATAGTCGCCTGTTTGTTTATTAGTTGGTTTTGTTTACTCTTATTTATGTTGATTGCACCACTTAAGCCTAATCAAAAATAGTAATTTGGTGTTGTTCGCGTGTTAAATTAGGTTTTGATTAATGGCTTTTATAACGGCCTGAGTGCGGTCTTTCACGTCTAATTTGGCAAGAATTTGTGACACATGATTACGAATAGTCCCCTCAGAGTTATCTAATTTTTTGGCAATCATTTTGTTTGGCATACCTAAAGACAAACACTGCAATACGGTTTGTTCTTTGTCCGTTAAGCAGAGCTGAGGGCTTAGTTCCTTTTTGAGTAAAAAATCAGTCACCGCACTTTGCAATACTCGCTCACCTGCAACGACCTGCTTTATAGCGCTAATGAGTTCTTCAAGTTCAATGTTTTTAAGCACATACCCACGAGCACCTAGATTAAGGGCTTTGACTAATACATCACAATCTTCAAATGTGGTAATGATCAGCACAGGGGTTTTATCACCCTTTTCACGCATTTTTTGCAGCACGCCGAGCCCATCTAAATTCGGCATTCTCATATCGAGTAAAGCAATGTCAAAACTATGCTCAGCTAATAGTGTAAGCGCTTGCAAGCCATCTTCAGCTTGGGCTTCGATATTAATGGCGCTATCAAGGTTAAGTAAATTAGCGAGGCCTAAACGAACTAATGTCTGATCTTCAACTAGTAGGCACTTTATCATGGCTTTTTTCTTCTAAATTTAGTGGTAATGTCATGGTATTGATCAGTGTTTCTTGCTCAAGGTGTTGTGAAAATTCACCGCTAAATTGTGCCATTCGCTCATTTAATCCTGCTAATCCGTTCCCTTGTTTTGGTAAATGGGTCTCTGGTTGATTGTGATACGCTTTTGCAACTAACAGCAGCTGTTCGCCAACGTGGGTGACATTTACATGCAAAGTAAAATGGTTTGCTTGGGTATGTTTAAGGGTGTTGCTGATCATCTCTTGGGTAAACCGCAATACACAAAGGGCGTAGTCTTGAGGGAGCTGCTCTGTCTCCTTACTTAGTTGGAGATCACAGTGTAAATTAGGTGTTAGTTCGCAAATCGCCTCAAGAGCTTGTTTAAGTATCGTATTGTCATTGCGTTGAGTGGAAACGATTTCGCGCACTTCTGCCAATACTTCTTGGCTAAGTTGGTGGCAAAGAGAGAGGGTTTCAACGGTGGCTTCATTTGCTGCTCTTTTAGCAAAATCTAAATTAATGCTGAGCGCGGTAAGCTTATGGCCGAGTGAGTCATGGAGCTCGCGTGATATCTTTTGTCGCTCTTGCGCTGCATGCATCACCCCCATCATGTGTTGGGTGGCTTTTAACTCTTTGTAGTTTTGGCGGGATTGGTAATGTGTATTTAAACTTTCGACAATCCGGCGACTGACAAACCAATTCATCAAGCAAAAGAAAAACCAAATTGTAAACGTGATCCAAGGAATGCCATTTTCCCAGCGCGCATAATGCGTTAAACCATACACCAGCATGGCGGCCACAACGCAAGCCAGTATTTTAGGAAGCGAAAAATGAGGACTAAAAACCGCGGTAAACATCACTAGGTGGATAAAAACTAAGGACGTTGAACTCAGTTGTATCATAACCAAAATAAGCAGGAAATAGCCAAGTGCTACGCCGTGAACAAATTTATTGGGTTGTTTTAACACATACAGCAAAATGGCTAAAATGGAACCACTTACTATGACTTGCAAATATAGTGCTAATTCTGAGTTTGCATAATAGGCACACGCCGATGTCACCCCAAGCCACGATGCCAATGTTGAGAAATGCCAATCGGTTGTATGTCGTATAGTTGATTCCATTACTATGACCATATTTTTTTAGCAATTATTGCAGAACTCGCGATTTAAAAACAGTGACATCTGTCATAGCTCGGGCTATGAGCTTTGTGACTAGTGCCATTATGCCTCAATCATTTATGCTTTATTAATAAAAATTAGTTGGGCACATTAATGAATAAAGACAGTCGATTACATTACATTGATAATTTACGCAGCCTCGCGCTATTGCTCGGCATAGTATTTCATGCCGCTTTAGCCTACAGTCCGTTCTTTAGCAATATTTGGTTTACGGCAGACCCAAGCACACATGGTCTATTTGATTATATTACGCATACGCTGCACTTATTTCGGATGCCGTTATTTTTTATTATTGCAGGGTTTTGCAGTGCACTTTTAATAGATAAATCGAGCAACGCGCGATTTTTACGCCATCGCAGTCAACATATATTACTGCCTTTTATTGTTTTTTTACCGCTAAGCTTTGCTATTTACTACCATGCCTTGAGTTTTGGAGCCGATATAGCTAATCCAATACCGCCAATTTTTGCTGTGTTTCAAGTCATTAAAGAGCCTGTTGTTAGCACTATGCACTTATGGTTTTTGTGGAATTTATATCAGTTTTGCTTAATTCATTGGTTGTTGAAAACAACTAACTTATTAGGTAATAAATTCGATGCGCTTAGCGTTCACCCTTTATTTATGTGGGTTGTACTTCCCATCGTGTTAACGCTTTCTTTGATGGGGCAATCTATTCCATTCCCAGCTCCCGATAAGCTCACGCCACAGTTGTGGTCGTATGGTTTTTACGGCAGTTTTTATTGTTTAGGAGTAGGGCTTTATAGAAAACAACAGCTCATTTCGTCATATCATAGGTACTTATGGCCTCTTATTTTGGGTGTTGCAATATCACTGACTGGCTATTTTTCTTTATTACCAGCCGCGCCAAGCTTAGATGAAGTGATTGCTGCCGCAACTACGGGGTCTTTTTCCGCAGCGGGAGAGCTATATGTATTGCATGTTTTATCACAAGGACTGAGTGTTATTTTGTTAACCGCCATAACGTTTTTACTTGGGCATCGTTTTTTAAATCACAAAAGTAAGCTCAGTCGCAGCATATCAAATGCATCATATTGGATTTATTTAATACATGTGCCAGTGCTGATTTATATTCAGATGCCATTGATTAATACTAATTTGCCTGTTTTAGTAAAGTTTATAGTTAGCGTGGTTGTAACATTACTTATAGGTCAAATAAGTTATTTATTATTAGTTAAAAATACATGGTTTGGCGCACTACTTAACGGTAGGCAAACCAAGAGAAAGATAATACAGTCAGCCTAAATGTCGTCACTTGGTAATGACTTAAAAGCAGCAAAACTGACACATTAAGAGCTACATCAAGAGATACTATTATGCATGCAATAACAATCAAATCGTCAATCGCCACGATTCAACAAGGGACAATCAAAGCCGACGGTAGATTTTGGCTAACCAACACCGATATTCATTTTGCACCGTTTAATGCGCAATTTGGGTTAGGACCTTATATGTTTGCACAGCGTGAAATTGTCAAAGTGAGTAAGTGTACTGGTAAAGTTGCAGGTATTTTGCCTTATACACGTGATGCAATTGAAATCATATTAAAAGATGGTAATAAATATCAATTCATTGTGTCAAACGCAGATGAATGGATTAAATTACTTACTCATAGTGCATAGCGCAATCGCTGGTAATTCATCAAAATAGCTATTGTTTTAATGTACCTAATAATGCACGATAAAAATATGACGCTATTTTAATTTGGTATTCAGTGAAGTACATGGATTTAATAAATATGCTTTTGCTTAAGCTCGGATTGGATAAAAAGCTCATCCACTCATCGTGTTAGGGAAAAAACTATCAAACAACAATAACGCGGTAGTTAAGCCGCTTGAGTTATATTGTTTTTCGCCTGATGCGTATTTCGACGATATTAGTAAGTTTGAGAAAGACAATTGTTTTATTGAGTCTTTGGACGATATAGCCCCTGTTAACGCATTGGTGAGAGCGCTGAGTAGTGCAAATGCCGTTGTTTGTATTGATAATCGCTCTGAGCCTTTGCTTGTGTTGCCACTATTACAAAAGCTCGTGCCCATTCGTTTTGAAAAAGCCAACGAGGATCAAATCTTGACTTCAGACATCAAAACTTTTGATTGACTGCTTCGCTCAAAGCAGATCTTTAGAGCATTTACATTAGCTCATTTAGGGGCAAAGACGAGTAATATATCTCGGTCAAAGGTCAGGAACGCGTTGAGTCTATGATCTATAACCCAACGTTAACGGGCTTAAAATAGTTTGCTAGAATAGTGAGAAATTCAAAATAAACTGTTCTAAGACCCAGTTTAACTATTTGTTAGCCTTGCAATTCGATTAATGAATCAAGTGCTTTTAGTAATAATAGCTCTACAGTCTTTTTCTCCATTTTAGCCAACTCTTCTAAACTGTAATCTTTGCCTATTTCTTTAGCTAAAATGTAGCCTAGGTAATAACCTCTGCGGTATGGCAAATTTGTTTCATCTTTTCTGAAACTGAAGAATGAAGAGTATGTTTCAGGATTTTTCGAGTAAAATTTCCCCTTAAGATCAGTCAGCGAATAACGCAGTCTAGAACGGACATTTTTAATCATATTTTCAGGTATGTTTAGCATCAATTCATCATTACTCGCAGACGAATTCAGCTGGTGTGACACGTACGTTGCTAAGCCCTCAGTCCATAGCGAGCACCAGAGTTCATCATTACATTGAAAAAAGTTTTCATGGTAAACATGAAATAGCTCATGATGAAAAAATGGGGTGTCATTCTTCCAGTTATGGTATTTAGCCATCAGATCTACACCAAACATTAAGTAAGATTTGCCATTCAAATCACGTGTTGCCCCATTAAAGCCACCGAGCGAATGGAGTATATATATTGGTGTTTCAGATTTAAAATCTTCAAAAGTAGCAATAAACGAGTCCATGCTACCCTTTAAATTTTTAGATAACTCTCTGTTTTTTAATAAGTATACGTCTTCTATCTCACTGAAACTTTCAATAGATTTAACAAAGCTCTTATTACTATAGAAAGGCTCAAACTGAGAGGTGAAATATTGTGAAAACTGCTCTGCTCTCTTTTCAGGGGATAACGTTTTGCTTGACTGATATACAGAATAAAAATCATCAGCAAGATTAATTATTTCATAGGTAGCTGATTGGTCTTGGCCAAGTGTTTTGAATGATAACACTCCAAATAAAAGTGTTGTTAGCAGATGGCTTTTATAAAAATTTCGCATAATCAAATACATATTATTGATAAGGTTAACGCCATTTTAAGCGGCAAATTGCTGTTAGCTAAAATAGGCAAGACACGAACAAAAAGTTCACGACAATTTGTCCAACTTAGAATGCCTTGTTAGGCATTTACTGCTTTATTTCTTTCCATGTGTCTGCGCCGTCAAAATATCTAATTTTAAGAGCGCTAAGAATATTTGCATTTACTAAACGAAAATTGACAGCCATTTTATCTTTATTGCCAAGTTCTGTTGGTGTGTAATGAGTTAAACAACCGCAGTTATTACAGTGATGGAATTCAATGGTTTTATCACCCCAAGAATATGAAGCAATAGAATTATCTATCGTAGTAAATTTAACGTCTTTGGGTGAAAAGTAAGCCCATAAAGATGCATACTTACTGCAAGCAGAACAATTACAACTTGTAACCGTATCTGTGATTTCAGGAACCGCTATTTTAATGTTGCCACAATGACAACTTGCTTCGATCATTCCGTGATTCTCCTAAATACCTAACAGGTATATATCGAGCTAGTCGGTCATTTTTATACCACGCTGAAGCTCAATTATCTTAAAGACTTATTATTAACAAAGTTATTAACCGATTGCTATATATAAAGTTGGTTGCTCTTTTTTTTCCGTGCTCACAAAACGAGTGATTGGGTCGTTATTTTAACTATGCAAGCGCTCAAACCATAACAATAGAAGAATGTTTCAATATTACTCAACTAATTGATTGCTCTAATAAATAATTAGTAAAAAAAGTGATATGAAATTTTCCTACTAACCCTCGTTAAATGACTCCCCTCTTAAAAAACAAAAGAGTTGGCTTTGGGACTATATAAGCGAAAGGATCTGCTGATAACTGGCTTCCCAATCAAGGTAATTAACTGGGATTACATGGAACTCCCCTTTATTTTCGAGCACTAAAGAAGGAAAGCCTTGGATTGGCAGTGAACGCGCTGCGTTTATTTCAGCCATTAATAACGCATTGATAGCATCACTTTGAATATCTTTAATAAAGGCTGTTTTATCTAAGCCTATTTGCTCTGCGAGATTAGCAAGGGTGCTTATGTCAGATGGGTTTTGTGCGTTTAAGTAGTAGGCTTTTTGAATGGCATAGAGCATTTCGGGCTCTTTAACGTGTTGCCTTGCAACAAGTACCGCACGACATGCTGGGTAGGTAGAGCGGCGTGGTTGAGCTGTATGCCAAAAATCATGATTAAATTTCGTACCAAGCTGCTGCTCAATTCGATGCCATGTTTGCTGTAAAAATTGCTGCATGTCTAAAGGCATTGGCTCATCGCTATCAGGTGCAAGCCCCCCTACTTTATACTCAATGCTGAGTTTATCGGTTAACGCAGCCTGCAGTTTTAACCACGTTTCTCTGTACCCCCAACACCAACTGCACATTGGGTCGTAAACATATATTAATCTGGCCATTTACTCGTCTTCTTGTTTATTGGATACAACAGTATTGCGCCCTGCCATTTTAGCCTTGTAAAGATTATCATCGGCTTGCTTAACAGCCTTACTAAACTGACTGGCGTGATTTAAGCTCGCGATACCAATACTACAGGTAATAGACACGGCCATTCCCACATCATAAGCTATGCGCTTATCGGCAACATGGGCACATAATTTTTCAGCAACGCGATGGGCTGTTTTAAGCTCGGTATTGGGTAATAAAATTATAAATTCTTCTCCTCCATAGCGTGCTTTTATATCGGTCGTGCGTAGTTTATCGAAAAGCATAGACGTAAAGGCAATCAAAACCTGATCGCCAAAATCATGGCCGTAAGTATCATTAACTAATTTAAAGTTATCTAGATCAATTAACAATATCGACATGGGTAAATGACGTTGTGCATCCGATTCTAAGCGTGGACAAATATGCTCATAAATATAGCGACGATTGGCAAGCCCAGTGAGTGGGTCGGTTAAAGCGTCACGTTTTTCAATAAGGGTAATATCAGCAATTTTTTGATGGCTTTTTTGACGGAAAAATTCACTGATCCCAGAGAACAAAATAACCAATGTGAACGAGGCCAAAAATCGTGTCATTTCAACATGACCATAGCTTACCTGACCAACATCAGCACCAAACAACAAAAGTGTAGTGCTTAAGTACATAATGGCCACAAATACACTACCCACTTTAAGCCCTAGCGTGACATAGGCAGCAACCGGATAAAACATTAGCCAATACAATGCTGTATTTTCTTTACCTCCGGTATACACCAGTGAGATACACAACAGCATAATAATTAATAAGATAATGCAGGCGATTGCAGTGAGATTTCCCGTTCGAGAGTAATAAAGTAAACACCCGACTATGGCTATATCGCTTATTAGCAGCATCACTGTAAGCGGTAAGGCATACACCTGATAGTTCAAAATGAGTAATGTGGTAATTAGTGCTATGGCAAAAAAGGCCATGGTAAATAACGTGAAGGCACGGCGTTGTTTGTCCGCCGTGTCGACACTTTTTAAGGTAATGGCACTAAGCCAGTTTTGATCCAAAAGTGAGAATACCTTTATACTTTAAACTTCAGAACGAGCTTTTCAAGTTCATAAAACTGCGCTTTAAGTTTAGTGCACTCATTGAGGGTATTGTTTAAGTTACTTTGCCCTTGGTTAGACAACTCACTTATTGAATGAATATCACTATCTAAGCTTTGAATAACATGATTTTGCTCGGTTGTTGCATTTGCAACACTGTGATTTACTTCATCTATTGACTCGATTGCCTGTGTAACCTCGGCCATTTTGTCACCCGCAATATGCGCTTGTTCAACGCTTTTCTCGCTGTCTTTAATACTGGCAGTCATTACTTCAACTGCTGACGCCGAGCCCTGTTGTAACTGCGTTATGGTGTCTTCGATCTCTTGTGTTGATTGTTGTGTACGATGAGCAAGCTGACGTACTTCGTCTGCAACAACGGCAAACCCTCGACCCGCTTCACCCGCTCGGGCAGCCTCTATTGCGGCATTTAAAGCAAGTAGATTTGTTTGCTCGCTTACCCCTTTAATCACTTCGAGTACTTGGCCGATACTGACCGTGTGAGCATCTAAGCTGTTAATGGTTTTTTGTGCTTGCTCCATATTACGTGACAGTGCATTAATTGCATTTAAGTTGTCTGCGAGTGCAGACTGACTTTGCAGCGACTGGCTATTTGCACTTGTCGCTAATTTAGAGGCATTACTAGCACTGTTTGATATTTCGACTGCACTTGAAGTTAACTCATTAATTGCCGTAGCCACATTATCTGTACGCTTCGTTTGATCAGCGTACATAGCGAGTGTGCCTTGAGTTTGATTTACTAAGCTTTCAACTAATCGCTCCAGCTCAACCGTGGTACTTTTTACTTGTTCAATTGAGCTATGAATTTTTTCTATAAAGGCATTGAAGTAATGACTCAATTCGCCAAATTCATCGTTATTCTCGATTTCAAGACGACGTGTTAAATCGCCCTCGCCTTGAGCAATGTCTTTAATTGCATCGCTTAAGCGCTGCATCGGGCGCATTAAATAACGCAATAAAAATTGCATCATCAGTACAATCGCAACAATCCCAATAAGCATGTAAACAGCCGCCATGTTTCTAAATGACGCCACTGACGAATACGCTATCTCTTCGTTGATCACCACACCTAAGTACCAATCAACATTCTTAATGCCTTTTATTTTAGTAAACGACACTAGCTTATCTGAGCCCGCAACTTGCACTTCAACAAACTCTGACTGTAAAGATAGATTTTTGCCAAACAAGTCACGCATATTTTTATCATTATATTTCGTGTCGGGATGACTTAAAATACGTCCTTCACTATCCAGTAAAAAGCCATAACCAAACCCTAAAAAGTCAATTTCGTTAACGATTTTAGTGATGGTTTTCATATCGATATCAGCGCCAGCAACGCCACTAAATACACCATTTGATTGCATTGGCGCGACAGCCGAAATAGTTAATTCGTTTGTGGTTACATCAATATATGGCGCGGTGAAAGCCGTATTCGTTTTGTTTTCAACAAGCTTATACCAAGGGCGTGTTGTTGCGTCGTAGTCTGGCGGTAATACAACAGATTGATCATTAAGTACAAACGTTCCATCTGAAATACCAATGTACGTATTTTTAAAATTGCCCGCTTTGTCTGCCGTACTAAGCTGGGTTAAGGTCAACGCTTTGCTGTCACCTAATTGGTAGGTATCAGCCACAGAAGACACGATGGCTAGTTTGGCATTAAGCCAGTTAGCAATATTTTGTGACACCGATTGAGAGATCTCTTGCAGAACTAAAGATAGCTGCTCCTGCGTTTGGCTTCGCATTGAGATAAAATTATTAATTGTGAATAAACCCAGCACTATCACTAATACTAATGACGCAGCTACGGTGACTTTGGTGGTAAATTTAAGCGTGCTTTGCATGGCAACCCTATTTGTTGTTATTTTCGTTGTTAGCCGTTTATTTTTAACAAAATAAAATCACTTTGTCTTATAAATTTAGCTTAAAACCATAAAAACGTCGCTTTTTAAAACCACTTCTTCACGAAAATCGATTACTTTCTGTGTACTCATAATGAAAACCAAACATCAAATTGCAACAGCACAGTTCAACACTTCTATTGGAACGTTCCTATGCCATGCGTGTTCACGTATCACTGAATACGTATTCATAAAATCATACGGCTAAGGTAATCAGGCATAAAAAAACCCCGCGTCTTAAACGCAGGGTTTTCATTAAAAAGAGGCCGCTTTAACCTATTCGTTTTTTCCACGTGTCGGCAAGACGCACAACATTCAAGCCATACCAGGCAATAAACGCATAGCAAATCACTGGAACGAAGAAGCTTTGTTGAATACTAACGGTATCAGCAACAACACCTTGCACTAAAGGCACAAGCGCTCCACCAACAATGGCTAAACATAACCAACCAGAGCCTTTACTCGTTAATGAACCTAGGCTTTCAATGGCAACTGAAAATATGGTTGGGAACATAATTGAGTTAAATAAACCAATCGCCAACACAGAGTACAGTGCCACATTACCTTCTGTGAAAATTGTCACAAGTAACAATACAATAACCATCATGGCGTTAAAGAACAGCGCTTTAGAAGGGGCTATTTTTTGCAATGCCGCAGAACCGATAAAGCGGCCCACCATCGCACCACCCCAGTAGTACGCAATTAAACTTGCGGCTGCATGCTCTTCAAGCCCCGCAATATGTGCTTCACCAAAGTAATTAACTAAGAAACTACCAATTGACACCTCTGCACCCACGTAACAAAAAATTCCCACAACTCCCATAATTAAATGAGGGGCTTCTTTTAGGCTATGATTTTTTGCTTTGCAGTCTTGCTCTTCTGTGTGCTCGGCAATGACAGGTAATTTAAAGAACGCAAATACCACAGCAATCGTTAACAGCGCTGCTGCTAGCATTAAATATGGAACCTTAACAGACTCAGCCGTTGCAGCGTTTGCCGCCAATGAGCCTGCGGTACCAAAAAATAAGATCCCGCCAACATAAGGGCCAACCGTTGTGCCCAATGAATTGAGCGCTTGCGCAAGGTTTAAGCGAGATGATGCTGTTTTCTCAGGTCCCAATGCGACAACATAAGGATTTGCTGATACTTGTAACACTGTAATGCCTGCAGCTAGTACAAAAAGCGCACCTAAAAATAGCCAATACTCATGCACTACAACAGCAGGGTAAAACAACATACAGCCAATTGACGCAACGATTAAACCGGTTAGAACCCCGTTCTTATAACCCAATTTTTTCACCAACATACCGGCTGGTAACGACACTATAAAGTAGGCGCCAAAGAAGCAAAACTGTACCAGCATTGCTTCGGTATAGGTTAAATCAAAGACGCCTTTTAAGCGCGGGATCAACACATCATTTAAAACTGTAATAAAACCCCATAAAAAGAACAGGGTCGTCATTGCCGTTAAGGGAAGCAGGTAGTTTTTATTTTGCAGCGGCCCCTCAGCGACAAACGATTGGTTTGTATTAATTTCACTCACGTGGTTTTCACTCCGTTAACAAGTTACGCTTGATTCTACACATTGAAGTAAAAATAGCACAAAGATTTAATAGGAACGTTCCAAAATATTTATTTCCTGCTATAGTTGCTTTAATCAAGAAAACCACCGGAGGCAGCATGCATACTGTCGATTTTAAAAGCCCTGATTTCTTAAAGCAGCACATAAAAGACACGCTCGCTTTTTATCATCCGCATTGTGTTGATAATTCAGCAAATGGTTGCGGTGGCTTCTATCAATTTTTTAAAGATGACGGTCAGATTTATGACAAAGAAACCCGTCATTTGGTGTCCAGTACTCGCTTTGTTTTTAATTATGCAATGGCCTATTTGCATTTTAAAGAGCCTGAATACCTCAGACTAACACACCATGGCTTAGCCCACCTTGAGCGTGTGCATAAGCAAAAATCTGGGGGGTATGCGTGGCTGTTAAAAAAAACCAACGAAGGCAAGGTCACCATTTTAGATGACACGAATCATTGCTATGGCCTTGCGTTTGTATTGCTTGCAAATGCAGTCGCATTAAAAGCTGGCATCAGCGAGTGTGAAAATACCATTTCGCAAGTATGGAATTTACTTGAAACCCATTATTTTGATGCCAAAAATAATGCCTATTTAGACGAATACACTGCCGATTTTAGTCAAGCCGACACTTACCGCGGTCAAAATGCCAATATGCACCTATGCGAAGCACTTTTGATGTGTTTTGAAGCCACTAATCAGCACCACTATTTAGACCGCGCGCTGCTGTTAGCACAGACATTCACACTAAAGTTGGCGGCAAAAAGTCAGCAGTTTGTATGGGAGCATTACCATCAAGATTGGCAGCTCGACTTTGATTACAATAAAGATGACCCTCGCCATTTATTTAGACCGTGGGGCTTTCAACCAGGCCACCAAACTGAATGGGCTAAACTGTTACTGATTTTAAATCGCCATGTTGAATTACCTTGGCTAGTTGAGCGGGCTAAAACGTTATTTGATGACACATTGGCTATTGCATGGGATAACGAGCACGGCGGTATTTTTTATGGTTTTGCGCCAGATAAACAGATTTGCGACAGCGATAAATACTTTTGGGTTCAGGCCGAATCATTGGCCGCTGCCGCCCTACTCGCTGATGCTACACACGATGATACATATTGGCTTTGGTATGAGAAAATTTGGCAATACAGTTGGCAACATATGGTAGATCATCAGTATGGGGCATGGTTTAGAATTTTATCAGCAAACAATCAGGCATACAGTGACGAAAAATCACCTGCGGGAAAAACCGATTACCACACAATGGGTGCCTGCTACGAAGTATTAAAAGTAATAACATTGAGGAATACATAATGAGCTTAGTGTGTTTTGGCGAAGCGCTAATTGACTTTTTGTCTGACGGCAAACAGCCTGAATCATTTACCAAATATGCAGGTGGTGCGCCTGCTAACGTGGCTGTTGCAGCAGCAAAGCTAGGATTAAAAACCAGTTTTTGTGGCATGCTTGGCGATGATATGTTTGGACGCTTTATAAAAGATGAGCTGGCACAGCATGGCGTTAACACCGATTATTGCCAATTTACCGATGCCGCTAAAACAGCACTCGCCTTTGTTTCACTAGATGAAAGCGGCGAACGTTCATTTAGCTTTTATCGCCCACCCGCGGCCGATTTACTTTATCGGGTAGATGACTTTAACAGTTCGATGTTTGCTGAACATGCCATTATGCATGTATGTAGTAACAGCCTTACTGAGCACAACATCTATCAAACAACGATTTACGGCCTTACTCAGGCGAAAAAAGCCGGTGCAATTTGTAGTTTTGACATGAATCTGCGCGAAAACCTGTGGCCAAGCATGCGCCATACGCTAGATAGAATGTGGCATGTTATCTCTTTGTCAGATATCGTAAAACTTTCATTTGAAGAACTTGAGTTTCTAAATCAAAAAAGTCATCAGGCAATGCCACTTGAACATACCATTGATACCATTTTAAAGGCAGGTGTAACCTGTTTGCTCGTTACCAATGGCGGTGAAGCAATTAACGTTTATCACGCTGATTTTAAAGGCCAAGTAAGCCCACCAGCCACCAACGTTGTTGATACCACTGCCGCTGGCGATGCCTTTATTGGCGGTATGCTGTCAAAGATTGGCCAGCACTGTGAAAATAAGCAACGTTTTAAAGAGTTTTGCCAAACACAAGCGAATATAGAACAGACGATTGCTTACGCCGCCAAAGCGGGCGCTTTTGCAGTGAGTCGCTATGGCGCATTTGCGTCATTGCCAAGTGCAGCAGATTTAGCCTAAATTAACAGTGAACACGGCAATCACACATGCCGTGTTCATTTTCTTCGTTACAACTTTGACTCTTCATTCGAGCATTTGTCTATAATCGGTAAATATCTAAGCACTTTCATTTGCGGATCAATAACAACATGGTCTCCTTGCTGAATAGCAATATTTATACGACCCTCTTTAGGGTAATAGGTGTTCGACTCTCCATTAATTTCTACAGGGATCGGCATCGGAAATTTATTCCCTTTTAACGAGGCTGTATTCCAACTTAACGTAATGTTATGTGGTGTTTGTGTTACTTCAAGCTCAGGTAATTCAGCCTGCTTTAGATACACATCAAAAAACCATTGATAGTCTTTACCTGTTAAACGATTAACAATGCTAATAAACTCGTCGGTGTTGCGATAACGAGGCGCAATTGGGTAGGTTAACGATGCGGTGTTATTCACACCGTAAAGCAGCTCTCGTGTTGCTTGCCAAAATACGTCTTCACCGATAAGCCAGCGAAGAGTATGCAGTGTCCAGCCACCCTTACCATAAATATCAGAGTTAAACGCTTGGTCAGATGTAATTTGACCTTCAAGCACAACTGGCGCACAGTTTTTAAGACCTAAATAGGCTTTATACATACTGTGATTGTAGGCTGCGTCACCAAATTTATATAAGCTGTAACTGGGTTGCATATAAAAACCAAACCCCTCATGAAGCCATGCATCATTAAGCTTTTCGTGGGTCATTAAATTGCCAAACCATTCATGGGCAAGCTCATGCTGTAATAACCAATCATATCCATTGGGATCACGCGCATACTTTTTGCCATACGCATTGACTGTTTGATGCTCCATGCCTAAGTGTGGCGTTTCAACAAAGCCTAACTTTTCACCGCCCCAAGGATAGGGTCCGAGCATTTTCTCAAAAAACGTCACCTGCTGGCGTAAATCATTGTCGATAAGCTCGCGTGCTTTTTGCTCATTTTGTGTGAGAGACCAAAACTCAATAGGCACCGTCGCGCCATTCACACTGGTATACTCTGTTTGAATACGCGTATAGGGCCCAATATTAATCGCAATATTGTAATCACTTGCTGGCACCGATAATAACCAATCGAATTGTTGCTTATTATCACTCAGTTGCGTGATAGTTTGCAGTACACCATTACTCACTGCACTTAAACCATTTGGCACAGTTAAACGAATACGCATACTATCGGCTTTGTCTGCAAAATGATCTTTGCAAGGCCAGAACAAGTCACACCCTTCCCCTTGCACTGCCGTTGCAATCCATGGCTCACCCGATTCGGTTTGTGAAAAAACAAAACCCCCATCCCATGGTGCATTTTTAGCAATATGTGGTTGCCCTTCATAAGCAACGGACACCGTAGCGACACTCCCTGGCGCTTTTTGTTCACCTAAATCAATGGTGATCACACCTTGATTGCGTTTAAAGTTAAGTGGCTTATCTTGTGAGGTAATCGCGGTAATAGTAAATCGGCTATCCAGTTTAAGTTCGACAAACCGAGTGGGTGCTAAAATTGTAAAGTCGGTTTTTGATAGCCCCTTTAATCGTTTCTTATTTGGTATGACTTCAAGTGCTAAATCGTAATGTGTAACATCAGTCTTAATAGCAATCTCTGATAGCGCTTGTCCTGTGTCACCAATAACAGGGTCTAGGGGTAATGGGTTTGTACTGCACCCCAATAAAATTGCACTTATAACAGCAGCAGCTGTTGATTTAATTAAATTAATACCCTGCAAAACACCTTCTCCATTCATTATTTTTATTATTTCATTTATCGCATAGCTTTATAGGTAATACAGCGATTTGCGTTGAATTACCCTGTTACAAAAATCTTATCATTGTTGATTAAGCAAATATGGTGAAGGGTTTGTAATCATGGTATGTTTTTTAACTAATTAAAGAAAAAGGAATTCAAGCTATGAATAATAAGCTTCTTGCTGTAGGTGCTGTTGCAATTGTTGCAGGTGCGGTGTTGTATTCACAAAATAAAGCCAGTGTTGATGTAGATTTACCTGAGCTTGCCTATGTGCCAGCAGACACTGCCGTGTTTTACGGGCAATTAAAGCCATTCCCGTATAGCAAATACTTTGCACTTATACCTGATGCAATGAAAGGCACCAATGACTTCACCCCTATTATTGCTGAGCTAAAACAAACCAGCGATCCAAACGCTGTGTTTCTTGCTTCGTTAATGGAAAAGTATCAACAATCTTTAAGCTCTTATGATGCGTTTAAATCAATGTGGGGGTTTGGCGATGACTATAAAGGAATGATGTATGCGCAAGGTTTGATGCCAATTGTTCGTTTTGAAGTCGCTGACCAAAGCAGTATTATTAATAGCATTAAGCAATCTGCCGACGAAGCAGGTATTGCTTACACAAGCGAAACACTTGATGGTGTAGGCTACACACGGTTTAACATTAGCCTTGAAGGCTTAGATAATATCGACCTGATTGCGTCAACGCATAACAACTGGGCGACATTAACTCTAGCAACCCCTCTTTCGAACAATCAAGACTTACGCATTGCCCTTGGAATAGAAAAACCAGCTAAGTCACTCGCTGATACTAAAAAACTGCCTGAGTTAATTAGCACTTTTTCACTTGATGGCAACTCAGTGGGCTATGTTGATCACCAACATATTGCCAATGCAATTACGGGTAAAGAAGACTCGCGTTTGCACCAAATGCTCACAGAACTACTCAACAAAGCCCAACAAGCCAATGCATTAGACGCAATTTCAACACCAGAATGTCAAGCTGATATCGCTTACATTGCTCAAAAATGGCCCGCAACCGTATCGGGTACCACAAAATCACGTATTACAGCTGATTATGCCGATTTCGATGTTAAAGCCGTATTACAAAGTACCGACCAAGACTTACTAAATACTCTGCAGGCCGTACGTGGCTTTGTGCCAAAACACACCACACAGCTTGATGGTCAAATGCTCAGTGTTGCTTACGGGATTGATGTTGCAAAAGTACTGCCACTCGCCAATACATTGACTGGCGCATTGAAGTCAGCCGAATTTAACTGTGGCCCGATTGTCGCTCTACAAAATGAAATGCGTGATGTCAGCACTGCAGGGCTTGCTATGGTATCGGGTTTTGCAAATGGCGTTCAAGGAATGAGTTTAAGCGTACAAGATGCCAAATTTACGCTTGATGACACTCAAGGCCCACAAGTTGAAAGCCTCGATGCCCTAGTGACTTTATCAGCCACTGATGCACACGGTTTATATTCAGTTGCGCAGGGGTTTGTTCCACCACTTGCAAATATAAAACTGCCGGCCAATGGTGATGCGGTAGTCATTAATGAATATATCCCTTCGCCTGTCCCGCTTAATTTTGACATTAAAATGGCGATGAAAGGTAATCACATCGTGATTTTTACGGGTGATCAATCTGCACGTATTGCAAACGAATTAGACGCGCAAAGTGTCACAAAAAATGGGTTTGTGAATATGGCGTTTGATATTCAAAAAATCCTTATACCGTTACTTGATATGATTGCTGCAACAGGTCAGTTAACCAATGAAGAAATGGCTGAACTTGAAGCCCTGCGTGACCAACCCGTAGGTGTCTATTTTGCCACAGACATTACTGACAACGGCATAGGACTTGAAAGTAACGTACAAATTACTAAAAAGTAATCGTTTAAACTGATAAATGAGAAGAGCGCATTAGCGCTCTTTTTGTTGCTGCCATTTTAAAGAGTTATTAGTATCGCGGCTGCTAAAAATAGTCGTGTCTGAGCTTTCAATGCCACCCAGTTTGGCTAACCTGTCATACAGCACAACATTACACGTAGCAGCTAAATTCATGCAGCCAATGGTAGGCACATAAACCACTTCATCACACCATGTCAGCACGTCTTTACTGACCGAACCATCTTCGGGTCCAAACACATAAAACGCATTTTCTGGGTGCTTAAATTCGGGTAATGGCGTGGCGCCTTCTACAAGCTCTATCACTACCGTTGTTGCGCCTTCTGGCTTCGCTTGCTCAAGGCTTTCAACTTGCGTCAGTGGGATATGCTCAAGCACATTTTTGGTATCAGTGTGGTACTTATTCGCACGCAGATAACGGCTGCCTGTAAAAAAAACCTGCTGGGCGTCGTAACATCCTGCGGCGCGTAATACACCGCCAACGTTGGTTGGGCTTTTAGGGTTTATAAGGCCAATCGATGCTTTTAGCGTAGTCATTAATCGATGTCCATGGTTGGCCATTCAGCAACATATAAATCAAAGTCGTCGAGGTCAACATGACAGTCTTTTATCGTTTTATCACGCACCGAAATACCTAATTGGTGCATCATTTCTTTGCTACCACCATGGAGCAGTGGGTGCCAAGACGCAAGACCACGGCCTTCATGCAAACGACGGTAGCTGCAACTTTGTGGCATAAAGAAGATATCTTTTAGGTTTTCTTTGGTGAGCTTTACACATGAAGGCACGAGAGTTTGACGATTAGCATACTCACTACAGCCACAGCTATCGTTATCAAGGTATTGGCATACGATATTCGTGAAAATAAGCTCTTCACCTTCGCGAAGTTGATCTGTTGCGGCAAATTCATCTTCGTCTTCGCTGTCAATAAATGTGTTTAAACAACATTTACCACAACCGTCACAAATGGCTTCCCATTCTTCTCGTGACATTTGCTCAAGCGAGCGCTTAAGCCAAAATTTATCTTCTAACATGGTATTACTCAAAGCCCCTAACAGCGCGCATTCTAGCTTAAAGCCAGCATGCGCGCAAAGTTTAGAGTGCTAGAGCTATTACTTTTGCTCGCTAACCCAACGCTTAATTTTCTCTTCAAGAATCGGCATAGGTAATGCACCATCGATCAGAATTTGCGTATGGAACGCTTTAATATCGAACTTATCACCCAGTTCTTTCTTACAATAATCGCGTAGTTCTTGAATTTTAAACTGACCTAACTTGTAAGACAGTGCTTGGCCTGGCCATGCGATATAGCGCTCAACCTCAGCGATAATATCACTTTCAGCCATCGACGAATTCGCAAGCATGTAATCAATACCTTGCTGACGAGTCCAGCCTTTTGCGTGAAAACCCGTGTCGAGTACTAAGCGCATTGCTCGCAGTTGTTCGTCAGATAAACGGCCATACCACATGTAAGGGTCGGTAAATAAACCTAACTCTTTACCTAGGCTTTCTGCATAAAGTGCCCAGCCCTCAGCAAACACGGTGTACCCACCAAATTTACGAAACAGCGGTAAGCCTTCAATTTCTTGTTGTAGCGCAATTTGGAAATGATGTCCTGGTGCCGCTTCATGAATTGATAAGGTTTCAAGTAAAAACTTAGGCTGTGCTTTTAAGTTAAACGTATTGATGTAAAAAATACCCGGACGTGAGCCATCTGGTGCAGGTGATTGATACGATGCCCCCGCAGCAGATTCTGCGCGGAAATCTTCAACGGCTTTTACAACGTAAGGCGCTTTCGGCGCAATATCAAACATTTGCGGCAGCTTTGCGTCAATTTTTTCTTTTACTTCTTCATAAGCCGCAATCAGCGCTTCTGGGGTGTCGTAGTAAAACTCATCAGAGGTTCGAAGGTGTTCAAAAAACGCTTTTAAATCCCCTTTAAAACCAACGGTTTCTTTTACTTTTTTCATCTCAGATAAAATGCGTGATACTTCACTTAAACCAATGTCATGAATTTCATCAGCGTTTAGGCTCAGTGTTGTATGCTGCTTAATTTGATACTCATACCATGCTTTACCATTTGGTAAGTCGCTGTAACCAATACTTTCTCGTGCGTTTGGAATATACTCGTTCGCTAAGAAATCAGCCATTTTTTGATACGCAGGCACTAAACGCTCACTGATCATCGCGGTATATGCGCTTGTCAGCTCTGCTTTTTGTTCGTCGCTGAATGACTCAGGTAACTGAGCAATCGGCCCCCAGAATAATGACTCTTCTGGTTTTTCTACGATATGTGTTTGAAATTGTGGTAATAGTTTTTCAGCAAGCGGTTTAGGAAGTACCACCTTGTCTTTCATGCCTTGGCGCATTGATTGCTCAACGCTCTCTAACCAAGCGATAAAGCCATCTGCACGTTTTTCAAATGCTTTATAGTCTTCAACGGTATTAAAAGGCTGTGCGCTTTGCCCAGACCCTAACGCGGCAAAAGTGTTATGCGCGCCGCCCATTTGATTTATGGGCATTAAGTGACTTGGGAATTGTGACCCTTCAATAGCCAAATCCAAGTCTCGAGCGAGTATTTCATAGCTTAGTAAAGACTGGCCTGTTAATTGTGCCTTATCAATATTTGCCAGTTTGTTTTTATATTCTTTAATGAAGTTAAGCTGCTCATTGCGATTGGCTTCATTGATCGGAGCAATAAAATCGTCGTTAAACTCGTTTCGGCCAATATAAGTGCCACCAATCGGGTTGAATTGTAAACCGTCTTCAAAATAATTGGTCAGTAATGTATCCAGCTGTGCGCTGGCTGATTCTGTTTTTACAGATGGTTGTGCTGCTGTTGTAGGTGTTGTTTCGCTTTTTGGCGTTGATTCATTACAACCCATTAATGCGAGCATCACTGCTGAACTAAGTAGTGCTAATTTTATGTTTTTCATTCTTTCCCTGCCCTTAAATTAAGTACCCGTAAATTATGCGGGTTTAGCGCCCTGTTTAGCAAGTATCGCTGCAACTTATCGCACTTTATTTACACACACTAACGTGATTGGTAAAGTGAAACTTCGACTTACCAATATTGAATAAAAATGAAAAAAACAGTTCTCGCGATTAGCTTAGGTTTTGCCTGCTTAGCCTCTGTAAATACCTACGCCACAACCTACGTATCGGCAAAAGCCATGGTCGATGTAAATTCAGGAAAATTGATTAAATCACCACTAATCAGTATAGAAAACGGTCAGATAACGGCTGTACAGACGAATACACAGCCTAGCTTAAAAGATGGCGATAAGCATATTCAATTATTAGATCTTACACTTGTGCCTGGTTTAATGGACATGCATGTACATTTGACCAGCGACCCTACAGTGCCTCGTAGTGCACGAATTGGTCAATCTGTGCCGCGCAAAGCGATTAAAGCCGCCCATTTTGCCGAAAAAACACTGTATGCTGGTTTTACTTCATTACGTAATTTAGGCGCAGAAGGGTATAGCGTTATTGCGGTGCGCGACGGTATTAACGAAGGTGATATTGTCGGACCACGTATTTGGGCTGCGGGCCCATCACTCGGGGTTACTGGCGGCCATTGTGATAACAACCGTTTACCACCTGAAATGAAATACACCGCAGAAGGTGTTGCAGATGGTCCTTGGTCTGCCCGTGCTAAGGTACGTGAAAACATTAAATACGGTGCGAATGCCATTAAATTTTGTGCCACAGGTGGTGTTTTCTCTAAAGGTACTAAAGTGGGTATTCAGCAGTATACGCAAGATGAAATGAATGCAATTGTTGATGAAGCTCATTTGCGCGGTTTAACCGTAGCTGCCCATGCTCACGGCACCAGTGGTATTAAAGCTGCCATTGTAGCGGGTGTTGATAGTGTAGAACACGTAAGCTTTGTGGATGACGAAGCAATTAAGCTTGCAAAAAAACACGGTACGTGGTTCTCAATGGATATTTATAATACCGAATACACGCTGACCTTTGGCGAGCAAAACGGTGTTGATGAAGAAAACCTAAATAAAGAGCGTCAAGTATCTAAAAAACAACGTGAGAGCTTTAGTCGCGCCGTTAAAGCGGGTGTGAACATGGTGTTCGGTACCGACGCTGCAATTTACCCACATGGCGATAACGCGAAGCAATTTTCACGTATGGTTGAATTTGGTATGACACCATTGCAAGCACTGCAATCAGCAACCATTAATAGTGCTAAGCTACTGAAAGTTGATGATAAACTTGGCCAAATTAAAAACGGCTTTTTAGCCGATATTATTGCCGTAAAAGGAAATCCTCTTGAAAACATTGCCGTACTTGAAAACGTGCAATTTGTTATGAAAGACGGCATTGTTTATAAGTAATCACCAATTTGCTGGTTTCATTTTATTGAAACCAGCACCTCTCCTTGTTGTTACCAGCAAAAAGTTAACCAAGTATTTATAAGATGTTATTTGATTGTATCTAAACCGATTATTTACCCGTTTTAGATAAATAACACTTGAAATGAAAACCACTCGCATTATCATTACCGAAAATTTTTAACTTCTTTTCTATAATGACAACTTACAAATACTCTGTTTTAACCCTTGCTTGTATCAGCGCTTTTTCAGTTAACGCTAATGATTTAAACGATGTTGAACGGATTACCGTCTACGACAAACAAAATCGCGTGGTGCTCGAGTCTGGTCTTGCGACAAAATCAAACATGACCTTAATGGAAACACCAGCCCCCGTGGTGGTGGTTGATCAAGCGCTTATAAATTCACAAGGCGCCACAAATTTACAAGATTTGGTACGTAACATCAGCGGTGTAACGCAAGCGGGTAATAATTATGGCATTGGTGACAACTTAGTGATCCGTGGTTTAGGCGCAAACTACACCTACGATGGCATGTACGGTGGTGCAGGCCTTGGTAACACCTTTAACCCTACCCGCTCTATGACTAACGTAGAATCGGTTGAAGTACTTAAAGGCCCTGCCACAGGTTTGTATGGAATGGGCAGTGCCGGTGGTGTTATCAACCTTATTGAAAAGAAACCACAATTCACTGAAAAACACACCGTTAGTGCCGAACTTGGCCAATGGGACAGCTATGTGTTGGGCTTTGATAGCACAGCTGCTTTAACGGATAATTTAGCGTACCGAGTGAATGCAAAAACAGCGCGCAGTGACGGCTATCGCGATTTAAAAGATGACCGGGACGAAATTTACGCGGCGTTGAAATATGTGCTTAGCGACAAACAAGACATAATGCTTTCAGGTGCTTATATCAAAGACGCCATTGCTGTTGACTCGATTGGCCACCCTATTCGTATTTTTAACAGTGACTCTGTAAATGGTAAAACGGCTGGCGAAGTCACCGCTGCTGATTTAGTTAACGATGCAACGGCAAAAGGACTGCAACTAACAGATCAGCAACGCCAGCAATTAGCAGATTCACTCGCAGCAAATGATGGCCTAACACCGTATACCTTCGGTCATAATGGCATTATTTCGCCGATGGCCAATGATAACGAAGGCGAAGAACTGCGCTTTAAGTTAACGCATAACTACTTTATTACTGATAATTTATTTTTAAATCAGCAATTACAATACCGAAATTATGAATCAAGTTTTGCGCGTCAAACTGGAGCGTATAACTATGTGTATTGGAATCGTAATGGTGTGATCAATGCCGACCCTCGCGCCCCGTTAGTTGTTGATGACGTGCTTTATCCCTTTGCTGCGCGTCGCCAAGAGTATCGCCAAGTGCAAGCAGACGAAAAATCATGGCAATACTTTGCAGATCTTCGTTATGACTTTAGTTTTGCGGGTATCGATAACGAATTACTCGTTAACGCCAACTACGAAGACCGTGATATTCGTTTCAAACAATACTCTATTTATGATGCCGATCAGGTCATTAAAAATAAACAAGGCGAGGTTATTTACCAAGGCCAACTCCCGTATATTTTTGATATTCGAACGCCAAATTGGGGCGCGGGAAGTTTTGCTGATTACGATCCTCTAAAGACCAGCGATTACAACAAAGAAGTGCAAGCGTGGGGAGTCGGTATTCAGCATGTTGCCTATATTCATGACACCTTTACAACGCGTGTGGGTGTCGCGTTTAATCGCATTAAACAAAGTTATCAGCATTTTGGCGTTGACCCTCGTTACCGTGCAAGCGCCGCAGAGCCAACACCAGAAGCAGATACTTCAGACAGCGGTATGACCTACAACCTAGGTGCGACATATAAACTAAACGACGACATTTCTTTCTTTGTAAATCACTCGAAAGGCCGCACAGCGTATAGCGTGTTAGGTAGTGTAACGGGTAACGAAGCTGACCGTGATGATGCCGAGTCTATCAGTAACGATATTGGCATGCGTGTAAAGGCCTTTGATGATCAACTATTGGCATCATTGGTCATTTTTGACAGTGCCCGTACCAACCTAGAGTATGCAAACCCAGATTATGAAGCCGGCGTGTCTGATGCTTCTATACCAAAGAGCTTTTATGATGGTGAAGAGCAAACAAAAGGTGTTGAGCTTGATTTAAATGCGGATTTAAATGAGCAATGGCAACTTAACATCAATGGTGTCTATCAGGATGCCCGTGATAAGCAGAACCCAAATTCATCAAGCTTTGATTCGCGTCAAAAAGGGGTACCTTATGTCACGGCAAGTAGTTGGTTAAGCTACGATGCTCAGTGGTTTAATTTAGCTCAGCCACTAACGATAAGTGCAGGGATTCAATATGTTGATGACCGCAGTACACATTCAACCTCGTTTGGTATTCCAGATGGTTACGTACCTAGCTACACAGTTTACGACGCCGCAATTCAATACCAAACAGATGAGTGGAAACTACAGTTAAACTTAAACAATTTGTTTAACAAAACGTATTACTCAAAAGCAATGTTCTTAGGTGGTATGCCAGGAGAAGAACGTAATGCTAAATTAACGTTTAGCTATACGTTATAAGTAGTTACCGGTAAAACTAAACAAGCGCGACCCAACGTAGTCGCGCTTGTTTAATAACGGCTCACTCGTTATTAAAACGTCATCACGATACGACCCGTAATATCGCCTTTTAGCATGTCGTCAAAAATCTCATTGATATCTTCAAGGCGTTTTTCTTCAATAATGGCTTTAACTTTGCCTTTTGCGGCAAAGTCGAGACACTCTTGTAAATCTTTACGCGTGCCCACTATTGAGCCAACTACCGATACACCGTTCAGTACCGTATCAAAAATAGGCAATGGCATGTCTTCTGGGGGTAACCCTACAAGCACGCATTTACCGCCACGACGCACACTTTTATAAGCTTGCTCAAAACCTGGTTTTGATACCGCAGTACACACTACTCCATGCGCACCACCGACTTGCTCAAAGATAGTCTCGCTTGGTACTTGCTTCATAAAATCAATGGTAATGTCTGCACCGAGTTCTTTGGCAAGATTCAGTTTGCTTTCACCCGTATCAACTGCAATCACATTAAAGCCCATTGCTTTTGCATATTGCACGGCTAAATGACCTAAACCGCCCACACCAACAATGGCCACCCAGTCACCGGCTTTAGCACCTGTTACTTTGAGTGCTTTATAGGTTGTGACACCTGCACAAAACAAAGGTGCAGCTTCTGAAAAACCTAATCCGTCAGGAATTTTAACCACATAATCGCCATGAGCTACACAGTACTCAGCGTAACCACCATCTACCGAATAACCTGTGTTGTGCTGCTCAAGGCATAAGGTTTCTTTGCCTTCTAAGCAAAACTCACAGTGGCCACAGGCACTGTAAAGCCAAGGCACCCCAACACGGTCACCCACGGCTAAATGTTTAATATTGTCACCCACTTTTTCGATAGTCCCGACCCCTTCGTGGCCAGGCACCAATGGCATTTTAGGTTTTACAGGCCAATCCCCATGACATGCATGTAAATCAGTGTGGCACACACCACACGCGGCAATTTTGACAAGTACATCGTTGACACCAATGTCTGGACATGGGATATCTTCAATGCTTAATTTACCTTTGTACTCTTTATTTACTGCGGCTTTCATAACGTTCCTCCATGGTATTATTGGGTTTCAGCGTATACGATAAACAGATTAATTGTCACTGTTATTGATCCACATCAAGCCATACATTTTTACTGAAGTTATAAAAATAAATTAATACATTCAGCTAGATATACCTGCATTGGTGACAACTCAAACTTTAGTCGCAATACAATCAATAGTGGCTATTTCTTTTAGTTATACCCATGGCGTGCTAGCATTTAATTTCTGAAGTTTTTGAACAATGAAAATTATGAGCCTATCTGAAAAAAACGTAGCCTTTGTAATGCACTGTGGTGAAATGGGAAGCCGTTGGGGCTTTAATCGCACTATTGGCCAAATGTGTGGTTTATTAACCATTACAAAAGAGCCGATGACCGCCAACGAAATTGCCGATACGTTAAGTATCTCACGCGGAAACGTAAGCATGGGCATAAAAGAGCTTCAGTCTTGGCGCTTAATTAAAGTGCACCATATTCCGGGCGACCGTAAAGAATACTATGGCCCAGCTGGCAGTATTTGGGATATGGCAAACCGTGTATTTGAAGAGCGCAAAAAGCGCGAAATTGATCCAACTCTAAGTTTGCTGCGCGATAACCTACTCGAACAAGCCCACACCGACGATGAACGCTTTGCGCAACAGCAAATGCAAGAAATCCACGATCTACTCGAAACCGTTACTAAATGGTCAGCAGAGTTACAACGCTTAAGTCCAGAGCAACTACAAAGTCTCATGAAGCTTGGATCTGGTATTGGTAAGGTACTGGATTTTAAAGATAAGATTTTGAAAAAGCCGGGGAAGAGTGAGTAAGTTAGCGAGTTTGTAGGAGGCGTTTTAACGCCGAACATTTGAGATTCACGGCTGAAGCCGTTCCTACGGGTTTAATAATGTAGGCGTGATACTTGTTTCGGGCGTTCTTTTCAGGTCATGTTTTAGTGGATTTTGAACGAATAATCAAAACTGCACTTAATGTTCTTTCATTGCACAGGGAGTAATCTAGTAAGGAGGCAATAAACCGTCAGGCTCAGTTAAAACTAAGCCTAACAGTTAATAACAATAAGTTACTTAATCGCTGGGTAACCGATACGATCTGATAAGTAACCCACACTGGTTGCAAAGTAATACGAGCGATTCCAATGCATGAGTGCTTTGTAGTTATCGTAGGCTAGATACATACGGCCGTTCACGTCATCCGGCATCACCATCGCGGCAGTAATGTCCACGTTTGGTAAGTCACTACCATCCATTTTACGAACACCTAATGCTTGCCAGTCAGCTAGACTGCGCTCTGACTCTTTCCAATATTCAAGCCATTGACTGCGCGTTTTAGTGCCACGTTTAAGAATATTTGCGTTATCAAAGCCTTCTGGTAATTTAACTTGGCGACCCCACGTTAAGTCATCGTTCCACCCTGCTTGCTTAAGGTAATTTGCAATAGAGGCGAAGGCATCTTCTTCGGTTGTCCAAATATCCTTGCGACCATCACCATTGTAATCAACCGCATAAGAATTAAATGAGGTTGGCATAAACTGCGTTTGCCCCATTGCACCTGCCCAAGAGCCTTTGAACTTATCAAGGGTAATATGCCCCTCTTTTAAGATATCAAGTGCAGCCCAAAGTTGATTTTTGTACATGGTTTCGCGGCGGCCATCAAATGCAAGTGTCACGAGTGATGCAATCACGCTGTGTCCACCTTGAATTTTACCGAAATTACTTTCAAGTCCCCAAAGTGCAACAATAAAGCGTGCTTGAACGCCATATTCTTTCGCTACTTTTTCGAGAACGTCTTGGTTTTCTTTATACAATTTACGCGCGCGATCAATTTTCCATTGCGGCACACGTTTTGGTAAATAGGTTTCTAGTGTTTCTTTTACTTCTGGCTGATTTTTATCTGCCGAGATTACTTTTTCTTTGAATTTAGCCGTTGCAAAGGCTTGGTCAAGCAGTGCTTGGTCGTAACCTTTTTCAAGCGCTTCTTTTTTTAATGCGGCAACATATAAATCAAAATCGGCTTGTGTTTTTTGTTCTGCTAGTACAGATGTGCTCAACGAGGCACTTAATAAAATAACGGCAAGTTTTTTAATCACTATCAGCTCCCTTGTCTTTTTTAAATTCGGTCAGCAGGTTTTCTTCCGGCGGAGGTAGTTGTAAGTAGAAACCGTGCTCAATTAACGCTTGCTTAACCGCCTCTAAATCTGCAACACCTAACTTTTTACGGCTAGCAAGATTGATCATCATCACATAATGAGGCTGGCCAAATGTCGCTAATAAAGCGTCTGGGACTCGACTAAAATCCTCTCTTTTCTCTACAAAAAGGTAGGTATCCGCTTTTTTCTTACTTTTATACACCGCAGTTAGCATTATGACCCTATAATATCTTGCTTAACGAAGGCGCACACTATAACATGAGTCAAATAATAAGTTATAAAAATTAGGTTAGATTTTTACTGTATAAGCCTTGTTCAGCCTGCGTTTATCTGTAAATACGACTAACCAAGAAAATTCAATTGAGCGTGTATGTCGGAACAAATTTTTGAATTAAAAGGGAACCTCTTTACATTATCTGTTTTACATTTATTTTCAGCAGATACCTCTCTTTTAAGTAAGCAGTTAGATGAGAAAATCGCCCAAGCACCTAAGTTTTTTGCCGGTGCGCCTATCGTAATCAACTTAAGCGACGTACAAGATGAAGCGCTTGATTTCTCGTTTTTAAAGTCTATGTTAACAAGCTTATCGTTTAATCCTGTCGGTGTGTGTAATGGCACGCAAGAACAAAACGAGAACGCAAAAGCAGCGGGCTTATCGGTCTTGAACTATTCACAGGACGTTAAGGGAGCAACCGCTAAACAACAAACAAATACGTCTATCGTTGAAAAAACCGTTCACCTACCAGCACAAGTCATTCATGGCACGGTGCGCTCAGGGCAGCAAGTGTATGCAAAAGACCGCGACCTTATTGTTATTGGGGCTGTAAGCCACGGCGCTGAAGTCATAAGCGATGGTAATGTGCACATTTATGGCACATTACGCGGCCGTGCAATTGCGGGTGCAAAAGGTTACAACGAGGCACAAATATTTTGCCAAAAATTAGAAGCAGAACTTGTTTCTATTAATGGCAGTTATTGGATCAGCGACTCCCTACAAGGTGAACACTGGGGTAATGCCGTACAAATCCAACAAAAAAATGATTCATTAGAAATTTCAGCTTTGGTTAAAGGATAAATCTCATGGCAAAAGTAATTGTCGTTACTTCTGGTAAAGGTGGTGTTGGTAAAACCACATCGAGTGCTGCAATTGGCACAGGTTTAGCACTTAAAGGCTTTAAAACCGTTATTATCGACTTTGATATTGGTTTGCGTAATCTAGACCTTATCATGGGTTGTGAGCGCCGTGTTGTTTATGACTTTGTAAACGTTATTAATGGCGAGTCAAACCTAAATCAGGCTCTAATTAAAGATAAACGTGTTGATAAACTCTTTATCTTACCTGCTTCACAAACCCGTGATAAAGACGCCCTAACCCGTGAAGGTGTTGAACGCGTTCTAAACGAGCTGAAAAAAGATTTTGATTACATTGTCTGTGATTCACCTGCGGGTATCGAAGCGGGTGCCATGATGGCAATGTACTTTGCTGATGAAGCAATTGTTACTACCAACCCAGAGGTATCGTCGGTTCGAGATTCAGACCGTATCTTAGGTATCTTACACAGCAAGTCTAAGCGTGCTGAAGAAGGCCTTGAAAGTGTAAAAGAACACTTACTATTAACGCGTTACAACCCAGAGCGTGTTGAAAAAGGCGAGATGCTATCAGTTGAAGATGTACAAGAAATTCTTGCAATTAAACTATTAGGTGTTATTCCTGAATCACAAGCGGTATTAAGTGCATCGAACTCTGGTCAACCTGTGATCTTAGATTCTGAATCTGATGCGGGCCAAGCGTACACAGATGCAATTAATCGCCTGCTAGGTGAAACAGTTGATTTTCGCTTTTTAGATGTAGAGAAAAAAGGCTTGTTCAAACGGATTTTTGGAGGTTAATGTGTCTTTACTTGACTACTTCCGCTCAGAAAAGAAAAGCAGTGCGTCACTTGCAAAAGAGCGATTGCAGATCATTGTCGCACACGAACGTTCACAGCGTGGTACGCCTGATTACCTACCACAGCTAAAACAAGACATCCTTGATGTTATTCGTAAATACGTGAACGTAAGCACTGATGCAGTTCAGGTTCAATTTGACCAAAACGAAGATGATTTAGCGGTCCTTGAGCTTAACGTCACTTTACCAGACGAAGAAAAGAAATAGTCAAAATTGGGCGCCATGTTATAGATAACAGCGCCCTTTTTTATTTCTGCCACTGCATATGAAACTCGTAGTCGTCCTCGCCTATGGTTTTAAAACCTGCCCGTTGATAAAGCCCATATGCGGGATTTGCTTTAAGAACGGTTAAGTTAATTACATTCGCTTCATTTTTTAGCGCATGTAACACCTTTGTTCCTAACCCCTTCCCTTGCTCTGTTGGCTCTATTTGTAACTGCAGTAGGTTTATGTGATCTTGTTCTCTAGTAAACTTAGCAAGACCTACACATTGTGCCTCTGCAAAGACTAAATGACTGTGCTCAAAATGCTCTGCTACGCGTGCTTGATGTTGCTCAAGAGATAAGAACAAACCTTGCTTTTCTAAATGCTCAACCATGGTATTTAAGCGTAAGGTGAGCAAGTAAGGCTTGTCTAGAACTGTCGCTTTTATAAATTTTATCATTCTTACCCTTGATCTAGACTAGTAAATTTTTTAGCCATACACATCCCTGCCGAAAAATAGTGAAGTTTGGTTTTTAATGAAAAAATATTTTCATAAGCAAAACAGTCATGTTAGTCGCCTAATTGAGAACGCATTTGTGATGGTATTTCACCAAACAAACGCCGAAATTGTTTGCTGAAATAGCTTGGTTCAGAAAAACCGCATTGATACGCTACTTGTGATATTGGTATGCGTGTTTCAATTAATAATTTACGTGCGTTTTCGAGACGCACTTCGTTTATAAACTGATTTGGAGTCTTTGCTAAGTGCTTTTTAAATCGCCTTTCTAGAGCGCTAATCGATAAGTGTGCGAGTTCTGCCAGTTCATCAATACTAATTTGGCGATGATAATGTTCGCGAATATACTTAACAGGTTCTTCAATTGCACGCACGTGTGAAAGGGCTTGAGATGTTTTTTGTAAATGGCGCGTCACACCATAGGTGCCAATCACATTACCATCGTGATCTTTGAGTGCGTGCTTAGATGTTGAAAACCAGCCAAGCTCACCTTGCAGGGTTTGATTTAACTCCAGACGGTCTGTCACGATAAAGCCTTCCATCACTCGCTTATCGTCATTCACATATTGAAACGCTAAGTGTTTAGGCGAAAAGTCAAAATCTGTTTTTAGTAAAATTTGCTCTAGAGTTTTATAACCCTGATGTTCAATAAAATGCTGATTACAATGTAATATTCTACTATCCGTATCTTTCACCCAAAAGAGGATATCGGGCAATAGATCAAATGCAGCAATAAGCTGATTGACTCCCGCTTTTTTTATTATTTCTTGAATATTCATAACTAAAACACCCCTAAAAAATGTCATTGCCATTATATTTTAAACGCCGATTTTGTTGTATTGTCAACCGAATTTTTATTATCGCTTATTGCCCAAGCTTACCTATTATCAATAACATGACATTAACAGTAGCAAACGCTACTTTGATTAGGAGCGCTTAAGATGAGCAAAGCTAAAATCCGCATGGCTATGATCGGCGGTGGCGAAGGTGCCTTTATAGGCGCAATTCATCGCATTGCAGCGCGATTAGATGGCATGATAGAGCTTGTGGCTGGTGCATTCAGCTCGGATACCAACAAGTGTAAAGCAACTGGCGAATTACTTGGCCTCGATAGCAGCCGTTGCTACGACAGTTACCTCACCCTATTTGCAGAAGAAGCAAAATTACCTGCTGAAGAGCGCGTTGATTTTGTGGCAATTGTAACGCCTAACCACTTGCACTTCCCGGTGGCAAAAATGGCTCTAGAGCACGGTTTTCATGTTTTATCAGACAAGCCTGCAACTCTTTCACTTGTCGAAGCACAGCAATTACAAGAAATCATTACCAAACAGGGGCTTTTGTATGGATTAACACACACCTACACCGGCTACCCGATGGTCAAAGAGGCTAAGCAGCGCATTAAAGCGGGTGAGCTTGGCTGTATTCGTAAAGTCATTGTTGAATACACCCAAGGCTGGCTTGCACAAAGTGAAGATGAAAGCTCTAAGCAAGCAAGCTGGCGTCTTGATACGAGTAAATCGGGAATAAGTTGCTGCATGGGCGACATTGGTGTGCATGCAGCAAATTTGGCTGAGTATGTATCGGGCCTCGAAATAACCCAACTGTGTGCCGATTTGAACCATGTAGTTGATGGCCGCAGCCTCGATGATGATGGCACGGTGCTACTGCGTTTTAACAACGGTAGCAAAGGCGTATTACTCGCAAGCCAAGTCGCTATTGGTGACGAAAACAACCTACGCCTGCGTATTTATGGTGATAAAGCCAGCCTTGAATGGTCGCAACTAGAGCCGAATAGCTTATGGCTGCGTGCGCATAACCAAGCAGCTATCTTGCTAAGAGCGGGTGTAGGCGTACTTCACACTGATACGCAAAATGCACTGCGCACACCGGCGGGTCATCCTGAAGGATACCTTGAAGCCTTTGCCAACATTTACAGTAATTTTGCAAAGCAAATTCACGCATTTAAACAAGGCGACAGCGCCACAAATCAAGAGTTTGATGTACCCGGTATCAAAGAGGCTGTACGCGGTATGGCATTTATTGAGCATGTTGTAGCCTCGTCAGAGCGCGATACTAAGTGGCACAGTTTACAGATTGGATAATACATAATGAAAAAAATCAAAGGGCCAGCGATCTTTCTGGCGCAATTTATTGGCAATGAAGCCCCTTTTAATAGCTTTCGTGGATTATGTAAATGGGCCAGTGGTTTAGGTTACAAGGCCATTCAAGTCCCTACCTCTAACCCCGCTATTTTCGATTTAGAAAAAGCCGCCGAAAGCCAGCAATACTGCGATGAAGTCACTGGTATTGCAGCCGAGTCAGGCCTTACAATTTCAGAGCTATCAACCCACTTGCAAGGTCAGCTGATTGCGGTACACCCTGCATACGATGAAATGTTTGATAATTTTGCTGCAGACCACGTAAAAGGCAACCCAGCGGCACGCACACAATGGGCAACGGAGCAGCTAATGTTTGCCGCAAAAGCGAGTAAACGCCTTGGTTTAACAACGCATGCGACTTTCTCGGGGTCTTTTTTATGGCATACCTTTTACCCGTGGCCACAACGTCCACAGGGACTTGTTGAACAAGGTTTTAACGAACTCGCTAAACGTTGGTTACCAATTTTAGATTGTTTTGATGAACACGGTGTTGATGTTTGCTATGAATTACATCCGGGCGAAGACTTGCACGACGGGGTAACATTTGAGCGCTTTTTAGCCGCCACAAATAATCACCCTCGTGTGAACATTCTATATGATCCGAGTCACTTCGTATTGCAACAATTAGACTACTTAGCATTTATCGATATTTATCATTCACGCATAAAAGCGTTTCATGTCAAGGACGCTGAGTTTATTGCAAATGGCCGCTCTGGGGTATACGGCGGCTTTCAAAACTGGCAAGACCGACCGGGCCGTTTTCGATCTTTAGGTGATGGGCAAGTCGATTTTAAGCAAATTTTCAGCAAATTAACCCAATATGGCTTCGATGGCTGGGCAGTGCTTGAATGGGAGTGTTGTTTAAAACACCCAGAAGATGGGGCACGAGAAGGCGCTGAGTTTATTAACGCACATTTAATAAACCCCACCGACAAAGCCTTTGACGATTTTGCCAGTGGCGCAACAAACACTGAGCGTAATAATCGAATTTTAGGTTTATAAAACCGACAACAATTGAACACACAGGACACACAATATGGACAACAATAATTATAATCGCATTGTCTTTCGGCTTTGCTGTATAGCACTGATTGTGACCTCGATGACCTTTGCCATTCGCGCTGGTATTTTGGGTCAACTTGGTGGTGACTTTGGTTTAACTGACACCGAACTCGGTTGGGTCAATGCAATGGCGTTTTTAGGTTTCCCCGTTGCGACCATGCTCGGTGGTATAATCTACAACGCTATTGGTGCTAAAAAGCTGGTCGCGTTGGCATTTATTTGTCACTTACTTGGCCTTGCCTTAACCATCACCGCAGATGGCTTTTGGGGCTTGCTGGTATCGACTTTTCTAATAGGCTTTGCAAACGGCTCTGTTGAAGCAGGTTGTAACCCGTTAATAGCTGAAATGTACCCTAAAAACGCCACCACTATGCTTAACCGCTTTCATGTTTGGTTCCCTGGCGGGATTGTAATTGGTGCATTAGCGTCTAATTTCATGTCGGCTGCCGGCCTTAACTGGCAGTGGCAAGTCGCTTTAATATTAGTTCCGACCATTATTTATGGTGCCATGCTAATTAAAGCAAAATTTCCGACCTTTGATACACGTATCCACTCGACCAGCAGCAACATTCGTCATTTATTTACCCCGCTGTATTTATTTCTTATAGCGTGCATGACACTGACCGCCACGACGGAGTTTGGTACTCAGCAATGGATTGAACGTATTTTAGGTTCATCGGGGGCATCACCCATGGTCATTTTAGCACTTATAACAGGGCTCATGGCGGTAGGTCGTTTTTTTGCAGGCCCTATTGTCCACAAGCTTAACCCTACAGGTGTATTACTTGGCTCTGCACTTTGTGCAAGCTTAGGTATCTTTATGATGAGCCAAGCACAAGGCACCATGATTTATTTAGCCGCTATTTTATTCGCCATGGGTGTAACTTACTTTTGGCCTACCATGCTTGGTTGTGTTGCCGAATACATTCCGAAATCGGGCGCGCTAGGTATGTCGTTAATGGGAGGCGCGGGCATGTTCGCAATGAGTATTTGGAATCCAGTCATAGGAAGTTGGATAGACAGTGCCCGTTTGTCTGCAAAAGCATCAGGTGCCAGCGCGGAACAAATCGAAATTTTAGCCGGACAGGCTGTATTACAAAACCTGTTGATATTCCCGATTATTTTAATCGTGGCATTCATAGGGTTGCATTTAGTTATTAATAACAACAAACGCGCTGAAAAGTGCGCATCTTAAGCAAGTAAATCGTCGAGGAACACCATGTTTAAATCTCTCAAAGCACTGACTTTAGTGCTCACAGTTAGTAGCTGTGCACTCGCTAATGCGACTGATAATCAGCTAACACAACAAGAAAAAAACGCCGGATGGCAGTTACTGTTTGATGGCAAAGACATGTCACAGTGGCGTAATTTTAAAAGTGACTCTTTAAATCCAGCTTGGGTTATTGAAGATGGCGCCATGACCTTAACAAAAGGAGGTGGCGACCTACTAACCAAGAAACAATATCAAAACTTTGAACTGCACATTGATTGGAAAATTTCAACCAAGGGCAACAGTGGTATTTTTGTGCTGGCCGATGAAACAGGACAAATGATTTATTCACACGCGCCAGAGATTCAAATTATTGATAACAAAGAGCACCCAGATAACAAAATTGACTCTCATTTAGCTGGCTCAATTTATGATTTATTCGCTGCCCCTGCTGCTGCACATAAACCCGCCAATAGTTGGAACCATGTGCGTATAAAAATGCAAGACAACCATCTACAAGTTTGGCAAAACGGCATTAGTACGACAAGCATCGTTATTGGTAGTACAACATGGAACACGCTTGTAAAAGGCAGTAAGTTTGCCAATTGGCAAAACTTTGCAACGGCTAAGCAAGGCCATATCGGGCTTCAAGATCACGGCGATAAAGTGTGGTTTAAAAATATAAAAATTAAGGAGCTTTAAGATGTCTGAATTTAAACATAAGGTATTGGTTGTTGGCTCTGGTGCAGGTGGTGCAATGGCTGCTTACACACTTACAAAACTAGGTCATAAAGTACTGCTGTTAGAAGCAGGTCGACATTATGACCCAAAAACCGAAAGCCCAATGTTTCGCCGCAATAGCGAGGCTCCATTAATGGGGGCAGGCAACAAAGATAAAAACTTTGGTTTCTACGATGCAACGGTCGATGGCGGTTGGCAAGTACCCGATGAGCCATACACCAGTGCAAAAGGCAGCGACTTTTATTGGTGGCGCGCTCGCATGTTAGGCGGCAGGACTAATCACTGGGGTCGTTACTCTCTGCGCTTTAGTGAACACGACTTTAAAGGTAAAAGCCGTGATGGTCACGGTGCGGACTGGCCTTTCGAGTATGCCGACTTAGCACCTTGGTACGACAAAACAGAAGAGCTCGTTGGGGTGTGTGGCACTAACACTGGCCATGAAGATATGCCAGATTCATCGCCGGGTATTTTGCAGCCACCACCAAAACCCCGCGTACCAGAGTTATTAATTGCTGCTTCTGCAAAGAAATTGGGCATTCAAGCTGTGCCAATGCATCGTGCGGTTTTAACCCGTCCAAAAGACGACCGTTTAGCATGCTTCTATGCAACACCATGTGGCTCTGGTTGCTCAATTGGTGCCGCATTCCAAACAACAACATCGCTGTTACCTATGGCAAAAGCAACGGGTAATTTAAAAGTGATTACTGATGCAATGGTAAAATCGGTGGCTGTTAATGATCAAGGTAAAGTAACGGGTGTAACCTATGTTGATAAGAAAACAGTCACAGAGCACGCTCTTGAAGCTGATGTGGTGATTCTTGCGGCCAGTGCCTGCGAATCAGCGCGTATTTTATTAAACTCTAAACACAAAACACACCCTAAAGGTCTTGCTAATTCGAGTGGTCAGGTTGGTCGTAACCTAATGGATTCAACAGGTGCATGGCTAGGAGCACAGATTCCAGCACTAAAAGGCCGCCCGCGTTATAACGAAGATGGTCATACCGCAAACCACTTATTCATTCCTTGGTGGGGCCATCAAGCCCAAGCTAACAATGAGTTAGATTTCCCACGTGGTTATCACTTTGAAATTGGTGGCGGCTTCAGACAACCCGGTTCAGGTGTGTCTGGCGATAAACAAGGCTACGGCCCCGCCTTAAAACAACAAATTCGCGATGCGTATGGCTCTTATGTAGGATTTGCGCTACGCGGTGAAATGTTACCAAATAAAGATACTTACATGGAAATTGACGAAAACGTTAAAGATAAATGGGGTATCCCGGTTTCGAAATTCCACTTTAAGTGGTCTGATCGTGAATTAAAGCAAATTGAGCATGGCTTAAAAACGGCCAAACAAATCCTTGAAAACATGGGCGCAGAGGTTGGTGAACTCCCGCCTGCCGAAAAAGCTATTTCAAAAGGTGGCGAGATTATCCATGAGGTAGGTACCACACGCATGGGCAGCTCAAAGAAAGACTCTGTGACTAATCAATGGGGTCAAACGTGGGATTGTAATAACTTGTTCGTCATGGATGCAGGGGTGTTTGCCTCAAACCCACATAAAAACTGTACGCTCACCATCATGACGCTGGCAATGCGTAATTCAACTTGGCTTGCTCAACAAATTGATAATGGGGTACTTTAATTATGCATCATCGTAACGAACACGAAACCTATAACTATGTTTCAGGAATGAGTCGACGAGACTCTTTAAAGTGGCTAGGCTTATTAGCCGCAGGCTCAGCGGTCGGGCTAACCGCAGGGTGTACAAAAGCACTTGAAATCGGTGCAGCATCCTCAACTGAGGGGCATTGGCCGGACTTAGATATTAAACCTATTACCGCAAAAGGTTATGGGCAAGATCCCAATTTAGTAATCCCACCACAATCACCATGGCCATTGACATTAACGGCGGACGAAATAACCTTAGTGGCGTTATTATCCGATTACATTGTGCCGCGCGAAGGCACTATTCCATCGGCAAGTGAGTTGCACGTACCGGCGGTTATCAATGAATGGGTTAGCGCACCTTATGAAGGACAACAACGTGACCGCATTAAAATTTTAAATTCACTTGCGTGGATAAACGACGAATCTAAGCTGCGCTTTAAGAAGCCATTTACCGCCTTAAGTGAGCAACAGCATCGTGCAATTTTAGATGATATTGCTTATTTTAATGAACAAACACCTGCCCAATTTCAACGTATAGGTAAAGCATTTTTACGCTTTAAAGAGTTAGTGTTAGCCGCTTTCTTCTGCACGCCTGAGGGCTGTAAAGACATTGGCTACTTAGGAAATGTGCCTATTGCAGGCGATTATCCGGGACCGTCTGACGAGGCAAAAGCGCATTTAGATCAGGTTTTAGTAGACCTAGGCTTGAGCGAATACGCCTATACCGATTAGCTTCCCCCCTTGTGTTGTTTTATAACACACTGCAATGCAGGGGGTTAACTCCCCTGCTTTTTTAGGATTTAAATATGTTTAACTCTCGTTATTTATTATTTTTAATTTGCTTTGTATTTAGCAGTCAGTTATTGGCGACTATTCCAGTCAGTGTGCAATTATGGTCGGTTAAGGACTCCCTTAAAAAAGATTTCCATAATACTTTAAAATCACTCTCTGAAATGGGCTTTGATGGCGTTGAGTTTGCCGCAGACTTTGGCCCTTACAGTGATAACCCTGCCGGCCTCAAAGCAAAACTAACTGAATTGGGCTTACTTGCCAGTAGTGCTCACGTCGGCTTTGATGCACTCAATGAAAGCAATATTGATAGTACACTCCTTTTTTACAAAACACTTGGGGTAACAACACTGTATGTCCCTTGGGATGAGCGAGCATGGCACCCAGAAGGCGTTAAATCATTGGTTAAAGAGCTGACTAAAGTCAGTAATTATGCAAGCCGCTATAATATGAAGATCGGTTTTCACAATCATAATAAAGAGTTTAATGCATTTAATAACGCAACATTTTGGGATTACATCGCTAGCAACACCCCAAATAGCATGCCATTACAACTAGACATTGGCTGGGTTAATTACGCGGGTAAAGACCCTCTTTATTTCATAAAAAAATACCCCAAGCGAACGCTCTCAACACACATAAAAGTTCGTACTAAAAATGGCAGCATACTCAGCCCTATTATTGGTGAAAACAGCATAGATTGGCCAGAAATCATCGACACCTTAGAAACAGATGGTAATACCCAATGGTTAGTGCTTGAGCAAGAGGAATACCCTGAGGGATTAACGCCACTGCAAAGTGTGGCAAAATCGAAAAAGAACTTAGATAAAATTTTAGTGGGGATGTAAATCCCTGCTAATGGCGTTATATAGAAAAATAACGAGCGTTATTCAGCATATAATCGGTAAAATTTTCATTAATTTCTTCACCCAATAAATTTAAACCGCATTATATTACATACTGATTCAAAAAAGGAATTTCATATTAAATAATACAATACAATCAAAAAAGGGACAAAATACCCTCTTTTAGGCTGGTTGTCATATATTACAAGGATCGTAATATAAAGAAAAACATCTCAAGGATAGAGCATGAAAGTCCTAACGCTGAAGAAAAATTCAGAGAAAAGCGTGTTATTAATACTCGCTTTTATACTATTTACCCTGTTGATTCTTTTAGAATATTTACCTGAAAAGTATCTCATTTATCAATTAACGTTGCTAACAACCGTTTGTATATCTGCAATAATTATCGTCTTAGTTATTAGCTCCAAAAGTGAATTAACAATATGCCATCACGGTGTATTTTATCGTTCTATGTTCGGCAACTTTCACATTGAAGCCAGTCGGGTCAAATTGCTCCGTCACTATTCAAAATGTGGTTTTCACTGTGTCATTATGTTTGGTGATAGGTTCTTTCTTTTTGCCCCCTTCTACACGTTAACGTCACGGCAAACACAAGGACTAAAACGCTATAATTCCAATTTATTAAATTGGTTACACGAAAAAAGTAAACACAGAAAACTGCTCTAACCGCTTAAGCAAAAGAAAGATACTTTAATAAAAACATGTTGTGAAAACGCACCATGCTTATATTTATTAAATCATACTATTTAGAGGGTGTTATTTAAGACATTGAATTTTAATGCACTTTATAGAAGCAGCCACCAGGCGGTTTGACTATTTAGTGAAAAATATAGTCAAACCACAGTCAGGCTCTGTTTAAAAAGTGGGCTCTTAGTTATCCCATTCTTTAAGAGCATCTTTAACATATTCATAGCGCCAAGAATTGAATAAGTCAGGCTTAGATGACGTTTTTCGTTCTTCGTTATCGAGCTTCCAGTTCCAACTTATTAATTGGTTAATTTGCTTTTTAGACGCTAAGACATCTTCTGGAATACCCTGCTCTTTTGCTACTTTAGTGATCTTTTGCTTAATATCTTTCGCCGCCTTTTTATAAGCTGGAAAATCAATAAGACGCTTTAATTGCTGCGGATGCTCACTAACGTCAATCGCTTTTCCTCGCTCGATGCACTGTAATATTTCAACCCCCGAACGATTTACTTCCATCGGCTCAATACCCGGTACACGGCGTAAAGAGTTTAAGCTTGCGGGTTTACGTTTGGCAATTTCAACCATATTGTGCTCTTTCACTACAAAGTTAAGCGCAAGGTTTTTTCGCTCAGCTTTTTCACGGCGCCATGCAGCAAGCTCTCGTAATACAGCTAAGTCATGAGGACGTAATTGCCATGCATTTTTAATATCTTTATAAAGCTGATCATAAGGCGTTTGATAAGCCCGTTTTTGCGCAACCAACTCACTTTCACTAATGACGATATCAAAAAAGCCAGCTTCATCAATTTGCTTTTTAATTATTTCGAAACAAGGTAATAAATGAAAAGTATCGGCTGCTGCGTAATCTAGCTGTTTTTTGGTTAATGGGCGTTGTAGCCAGTTTGTTCTTGATTCGCTTTTATCTATTTCGATATCAAGTAATTCTTTGACCATGTGGGCGAACCCCATGCAGTTGCCATGCCCTAAAATTTGCAGTGCAAACTGGGTATCAAACAAGGGGGTTGGAACAAAACCCGCGTACTTTTGAAACACCTCAATATCTTCTGACGGAGAGTGCAATACCTTTAAAACATCTGGGTTTTTAAGCACTTGCCAAAAATCATAAAGTGACAACTCTGCCAATGGATCGATTAGCGCTAAGTGCTCACCATCAAAAACTTGAATAAGTGCGACCTCTGGGTACAAGGTGCGACGGCGCATAAATTCGGTATCAATAGCAAGCACAGACTTGCCTGTAATTTGTTCTACAAAATCATTTAATTGGTTTTGCGTTTCGATCACTTGGTATTGCACTTATACCCCTTTAAATATCAATTACCATAAAAAAAGCCGGCTAATGCCGGCTCTTATTATTTTTCGTCCTTTAAGGCTCTTCTCAGAATCTTACCAACGTTTGTTTTTGGTAATTCATCCCTAAACTCAACCAGTTTAGGCACCTTATAGTTCGTTAAATTATCACGACAGTGTTTTATTATATCTTTTTCAGTTAAAGATTGATCTTTTTTCACGACAAAAACTTTAACTTGTTCACCACTTACTTCATGCGGGATACCGATTGCTGCGACTTCAAGCACACCTTCGTGCATTGCAACCACTTCTTCAATCTCATTTGGGAATACATTAAAGCCCGACACAATGATCATGTCTTTCTTACGATCCACAATATAGAAGAAACCTTCATCATCGTATGTCGCAATATCACCTGTTGCAAACCAGCCATCTTTTAAGCACTCAGCTGTGGCATCTGGGCGATTATAATAACCGAGCATAACTTGTGGGCCTTTAACCCATAGTTCGCCGGGTTCACCTTTTGCTGCTTCTTCACCGTTTTCAAGCATTAGCTTAATATCAGTGCTTGGCGCAGGTAAACCAATTGAGCCATTGTAGCTGTCTAGATCGTATGGACTCACTGTAACAAGTGGCGCACACTCAGTTAGGCCATAGCCTTCCATCAATTTGGTTTTTGTGACAGCTTGCCATTTTTCGGCAACAGGACGTTGCACCGCCATACCACCGCCTAATGACATTTTTAAACTTGAGAAATCAAGTTCAGCAAATCCTGGAGTATTCAATAAACCATTAAACAACGTATTTACACCCGTCACGGCTGTAAATTTATGTTGCGCTAACTCTTTGACGAAACCAGGCATATCACGTGGGTTTGTGATCAGCACGTTTAAGCCACCATATTTCATGAAGGTTAAACAGTTAGCTGTCAGTGCAAAGATGTGATAAAGCGGCAGCGCTGTAATAACCACTTCTTTACCGCGCTCTAAAACATTATCTAAGCAACCTGATACTTGTTCAAGGTTACCAACCATATTACCGTGCGATAACATAGCCCCTTTTGACACACCGGTTGTTCCACCTGTGTATTGTAAGAATGCTAAGTCGTTAAGATCGACATCTGGCTTTTTATAGGTTGCTTCATCACCCGCAAGCACATCAGAAAACTTGATTACATTTGGGAGTGAGTAACTTGGCACCATTTTTTTGATATATTTAACAACAAAGTTAACGATATGCTTTTTGAGGCCGCCAACCATGTCGCCCACTTGTGTGACCACAATGTGTTTGACGTTCGTTTTTGGTAATGCTTTTTCGAGGGTGTCAGCAAAATTAGCAAGAATAAATATTGCAGATGACTCAGAGTCATTTAACTGATGCTCTAATTCACGAACCGTGTAAAGTGGATTGACATTAACCACTACACAACCAGCGCGAAGAATACCTAAAATTGTTACCGGCGTTTGCAGTAAGTTAGGCATCATTACCGCTACTTTATCGCCTTTTTTTAGACCAAGATCATTTTGAATGTACGACGCAACACGTTTTGTTGCATTGTCGATTTCGCTGTAGGTCAACACTTTACCCATGTTAGTAAAGGCTGGAAGGTCACTATAGTCAGCAAAACTTTTTTCAAACAAGTCGAGTAACGAGTGATAATGCTCAGGGTCGATTGTTTCAGGCATACCTTCTGGGTAGCGCTTAAGCCAGATTTTTTCCACTCTTAGCTCCTGTTTATAATTATATTTTTTAATAACCTTAATCTAACTAAGGCCGTTTCACAATGGAGTAAATACTCTAATGGTGCAGATAATCCCATATTTGGTGCAATTATACAATTAACTTGCTTTATCGTGCCTAATAAATGCATGAATGTGTTCTAAGGTTAATGCAGGACTTTGCATATGGCAATGGTGACCGCCTGGTATCTGATGAATTTTTAACTCCTTGTAATATTTACCATAAGCATCTAAGTTTTGTTTTACGAACTCAAATCCTTTATCGCCCATTATAAGCTGGCATGGGGCTTTAATGAGTTTAATTGTTGCTTCACATTGTGCCTCATTAAAACGAAACCCTGAATGATTTTTAAGCTTAGGATCGGTTCTCAAGTACCACTTACCACCCTTTTCATAACAATTACGCTCCATGAGGAGCGCAGCGTGCGGGTACGCTAAATCACCACTGGCGAGTCTTGCACTAATAATGTGCGCCTTTGACTCAAATGCGCGTGGCTGTTTACTGTTTACACGTGCCCGGTTCAAAATTGCTTTTCGAAGTTGACTCGCTGTATCTGAACTGGGTGTAGTCACACAGCCTATCCCTTCTATAAAATTGACCGAGGCCACTTTTTCTGGAAAGCAACTTGCGAAAACGCCTGCAACCATCGCTCCCATCGAATGACCAACTAAGTGAACACGATCCACATTGAGTGTCGCAAGTAACATATAGATATCATCAATGTAATCTATAAAGTAGTAATGTGCATCTTTATTACGCCAATCTGATAAGCCGTGCCCCGGAAAATCAACGCAATACCATGTGTGGTTCAAGGTCGCATTATGTAGCATAGGCAGGTAACTATTTGCGTTATCTAGCCATCCGTGTAAAGCAATCACAACCTCTTCACCATGACCAAAGGTTAGGCCATGCAAGGTTTTATCGCCAGTTTGATAAGAAAAAGGCTGCACACTTGCTCCTATTTTTTAAACGTTTCAACTTAAAGGCGTTTATTTATCGTCTGGCTAGTATACAATAATCTCGGCAGTATAAATAAGGGCACAATAATAAGGTTACATCAATGAAATTTAAATTAAGTCTTTTAGCATTATTATGCTCAGCAAGTTCAGTTATGGCTGAATCTGCACCAAAAAATATCATTTATATGATTGGTGATGGAATGGGCCCTGCATATACCACCGCTTATCGTTACTTTAAAGATGATCCAAACACCAAAGTTGTAGACCCCACTGTATTCGATACTATTTTACGTGGTATGGCGCACACTTACCCTGATGACCATACTTATGTGACAGACAGTGCAGCGGGCGCAACAGCGTTAAGCAGTGGACGAAAAAGTTATAATGGTGCTATCGCCGTTGATACTGACAAAAAGCCAGTCAAAACAATGCTCGAAATAGCTAAAGAGCGTGGTATGACAACGGCTCTTGTGGCAACGTCACAAATTAATCATGCAACACCTGCGAGCTTTGCAGCGCACAATGAATCTCGTCGTAACTATGACGAAATCGCTAACGACTATATTGATAATAAAATCGCCGGTAAATTACCCGTCGATCTTATGTTAGGTGGCGGTACGAAATACTATGTACGTGATGATCGCAATCTTGTAGAAGAGTTTAAATCGGCTGGTTATCAGTACAGTGATGACTTTGCAGCCCTTAATGAGATAAAGCAAATACCTGCGCTGGGTTTATTTGCCGAAGTCGGTTTACCGTTTGCGCTGGACGAAAACCCAACACGTTTAACACAAATGACGTCTAAAGCGCTTGATTTACTTGATGGTCAAAATGATAAAGGGTTCTTTGTCATGATCGAAGGCAGTCAAATTGATTGGTGTGGTCATGCGAACGATATCGCGTGTGCAATGGGTGAAATGGACGACTTTGCAAAGTCTATCGAACAGGCAAAAGCGTATGTTGATAAAAACCCAGACACGTTACTTGTCATCACAGCTGATCACTCAACAGGTGGTTTAACTCTGGGTGCTCACGGTCAATATAAGTGGGAAACAGAAGTCGTTAAAGGTGTTAAAGCGACGGCGGGTACCATTACTGATGAGTTACAAAAAACTGACGACTTAAAGTCAGTATGGCAACGTTATACTAATATTGAATTTACCGAAGAAAATAGTATCAAACTTGAGCAAGCTAAAAAAATGGGTGATAAAGCGTTACTCCTTGCTGTAAAAGATATTATTAACCACGCTAGTTTTACTGGCTGGACAACGGGTGGTCATACAGCTATTGACGTACAAGTTTTTGCTTACGGTCAGCGCGCAAAAGACTTTTACGGTTCGCAAAACAACACAGACATTGCTGATAAGTTGATTGATTTTATTAAACAGTAATCGTTTTAAACGAAAAAAGCCTAAACAAGTGTTTAGGCTTTTTTTATGTTTATCGTTTTCACATTAAGCATACACATCTACACCTATCAGGCTTTGCACCTCAGCACGTCGCTCTAAATTAGCAAACTCGGTATACGTCGAAATAGCACGGCTAATTTTCGGGTTATTTGGCTTATCGTAAATGGTTTGCTGATAGTTTTGTGACTCTGTTTTAAATTCGGCTGCGAGCGCAACACCTTGAGGGCTCGTTTTAACATATTCCGTTGACGATTTTTGCTCAGCCGATTGGTCTGATATCGCCTTAGGCGCATCAGTTACGGTATTTTTACGGCTATACTGACCCGGTATATCGCCAGTGAAAAAGCCTGAGCCAATCGGTAACGTCAAGGTCTTAATCCCAATTTAAAGATGCTTAAATTATGTGTCATAAATGCCAACGCTGCAAGTTTAGGGTGTGGTTATTACCCATAAATAGGCTATAACGCAGCACACATACCAAACATGCGCTGCCCTTCGGGTTCTTCCTAGGGGCGATTAACTCTTGGTTGCCTACATAATATAGGTGAGAGGCTGAGCAGCACACGGCAGCTTTGCTCGATTATTACTCAGCTCGGTTATTACTTAGCTCGGTTATTACTCAGATCACTAGGTTACAAACCTCGCACCGCGATTAAATCCCTTCTAGCGTGAACACATTTTAATTATGAAAGGTCAACATGTTCTCGTTATTCACGCCCGGGAAGCTTTTTCCACGTTACGGTATCTCGCACATATTTAGGTTGAGCATTTGCAGCACTTACCGTATCACCTTTTTCAAACGCACTGGCAACCGATGCCAACATGTACTGAGCATCAGGCAATAAAATGTCTGGACTTACGCTTATATTTGCCGTATCACTGGCAAGTTCTGGGTACGTTTTCCAGCCTGTACCTACCGCCGTTGCGGAGTTATCTGGCAGGGTAAGTAGTTCTGGTTTAATCACTTGTTCTTCATTCACAAGTGTCATTAAACCGTGCTCATTTGCTTGATATTGAGCAAAGTATATTTCCCCCATACGTGCATCAATTGCTGAGAGCACATCTGAAACATGATGTTGTTCATGTGCTTGCTGAGCCATCATTTGCAGCGTTGATACACCCACAAGCGGTAATTTGGCCGCATAGGCCAAACCTTGCGCGATGGCTACGCTGATACGTACCCCCGTAAAACTGCCGGGGCCTTGACCAAAACCAATCACGTCTAACTGCGTTAATTTACATTGCGCTTTGGTTAATAATTCATCAATTAAAGGCAATATTTTTTGACTGTGCTGTTGCGGGCACTCTTCAAAATGATGAAATGTTTGCCCTTGATAATGAAGCACAATTGATAAGGCTTCTGTTGATGCATCGAGGGCAAGAATATTTTGTTTAATCATCTACATTACTCTAATTGATCTGTTCTAAAAAGGCGTTTGCCATTGCTAAATCACGCGTACGTCGCATGGGTGGCAAACTTTTTAAAAATACTTGGCCGTATTGGCGTGTCACTAATCGATTATCACAAATAACCAATACACCTTTATCTTTGTTATCACGAATAAGGCGCCCTACTCCTTGCTTTAGGGCAATTACCGCTTGAGGTAATTGAATATGCGCAAAAGGGTCTTTACCTTGCAGTTGGCAATCTTGCATGCGCGCTTGAAGCAGGGGGTCGTCTGGTGCAGCAAACGGTAATTTATCAATAATAACACAACTTAATGTACTGCCTCTAACATCCACCCCTTCCCAAAAAGAGGCAGTGCCAAGTAAAACAGCATTACCGTGGCGAGTGAATTTTTCAAGAATAATCCGTTTTGACATTTGCCCTTGCATGTACACCGGGTAATCTAATTGTGTGGTTAACCCTTCCGCCACCAAATGCATCATACGGTAACTTGTAAACAGTACAAAGCAACGCCCTTTGGCTGATTTAATAAGCTCAAGTGTTAACTTAATAATGGCATGTGGCATGTTGTTAGCGTGCGACTCAGGTAAATAGCGAGGTAAACACAGCAAGGCCTGTTGTTCATAGTCAAATGGGCTTTCAACAATCATGCTTTGCGCGGGTTTTAAACCAAGGCTGGCGTTAAAGTGGCCAAGATCATTATCTACCGACAACGTGGCTGAGGTAAAAACAAATCCAGCCCCAGTGTCTTTCATCATCTGTGCAAATTTTGCCGACACGTTCAGCGGCGTAATGTTCACCGTTAAATAGCGACGCGTGGTTTCGTACCAATAGCTATAACCTGTTTGTGCTGTATCGAATACACGTTCAAGCTGCCCTTTAAAGGCCAACGTGCGTTCAAAGGGGTGCTCTATTTTTTCACTGCGATCTAAGCATAGTTTTAGTACTTGATATAAAAAGTCGAGATCGCTTATCACCCGATGCAGTGCCGCGCAGATATCTTTATCGGCCAGCTTTTCTCGCCAATCTCCGCGACTGCCATCAATACCAAACTGCAAGCGTAAGTCAGCCACACTGGTTTCTAGTTTATTGAGCGTTTTACCCAGCTGCAACATATCGGGGATATCGGCACGGTAAATTGCCCGCAGATCATTAATTAAATCCACCAGCTTTTTTGTACTGACACTTTCACCAAAGTAATCACTGGCAATCTCACTTAATTGGTGTGCTTCATCAAAAATATAGGCATCGGCTGTTGGCATTAATTCAGCAAAACCGGTGTCTTTTACCGCCATATCAGCGAAGAATAAGTGGTGATTAATCACCACAACATCCGCTTCCATCGCATTTAATCGTGCTTTACGTATATAACAATCTTGAAAGTCAGGGCACTCTTTCCCTAAGCAATTATCGGCCGTTGAACTGACATAGGGCAGCACTTTTGCATCTTCTTCAATACCAATACAATCGGCTAAATCACCTGAACGTGTTTCGCTGGCAAATTTTGCGACCATTGCTAATTGATGCATGACATCCGGGTCATCTGTTGGCACGTGCGCTACATGCTGACTTAACCGATATGTACATAAATAGTTTGCACGGCCTTTTAATAAGGCCACTTTTTTTGTCGCGCTTAATGCTTTTACTAAGTTTGGCAAATCACGATGAAACAACTGCTCTTGCAGGGCTTTTGACCCAGTAGAAATAATTGTCTTACCTTTTGATTTTAATGCAGGAGCCAAGTAAGCATAAGTTTTACCCGTCCCCGTTCCTGCCTCAACCACTAATTGATGACGTTTTTGCAAGGCGTCATCAACCGCAACAGCCATATCAATTTGTGGCTGTCGAGGTGTGTATCCATCAAGAGAAAGCGCAAGAGGGCCAGTGGCACTGAAAAGTTGTTTGATAAACTTCGCCAATAGATTAAAAGTGATGGCCAGATTTTACGTAACTGACTTGCCAAGGGCAAGACTAAATACAATGTGGGCTAGACATCACTCACAACTAAAAATATCTATCCATAAAGGTATACAAATTGCTTTCTGTTATGGCATATACGTCATAAGAGTTGAATATGTTTTCTGAATTGGCACTAAATGTGTGGGTAAACGAGCCATGGCTACTCGTAATTGGTGGCACATTTACAGCTGCTATTATATTGTTTTTAATAAAGTTTATAATTATTTACTGTTTAAAAACGTGGACCCAGCGCACAGACTTTGTGTTTGACTCTTTGCTCGTCGACTCAATTTCCACGCCACTTACTTTATGCACAATGATGGTGCTTGTGATCATTTTTGGTCATTTATTAAACATGACTGATTTTCTAACTGACTACCCGCTTCCTATCGCAGCGACTGCGAAATCAATATTAATTTTTGCTTTAGTGCTATTTTTAGATCACTTCTTATTCGGTACCGTTGACTATTACAGTTCGCGCTCTTTAGTGGTGTCTAACAGCCGCAGCATTATTAAAGGAGTGATCCGCTGTGCCATTGTCAGTGTTGGACTACTGGTTTTATTAGGCACATTAGGTATTTCAATCACGCCTATTATCGCGTCGCTAGGGATCACTTCCCTCGCCGTTGCTCTTGCCTTACAGCCGACATTAGAAAATTTTTTCTCTGGGGTTCAACTGGTTATCGATAAACCTATTAGAGTCGGCGACTTTATCGAGCTTGAGAGTGGTGACCAAGGGTTTGTTGAAAAAATAGGCTGGCGATCAACGTGGGTGAAAATGTTGCCCAATAACATGATAGTGATCCCCAATAGTCAGTTGTCTAAATCGCGAATCATCAATTATTTTTACCCTGAAAAAGAGCTCAGTGTGCCAGTGGAAGTGGGGGTACATTATGGTTCCGATCTTGAAAAGGTCGAGCAAATAACACTTGATGTAGCAAGGCAAGTTCTAAAAAGCCATGAATGGGGAATTGATGACTACGACACGTTTGTCGTGTTTCACACCTTTGATCAATCAAGTATTAATTTTACTGTGATGCTAAGAGTGAAAGAGTACTTTAATCGTTTTTGGGTGAAATCGGCTTTTATCAAAGCATTACATAAACGCTACGCCCAAGAAGGTATTGTGATTCCTTACCCTATTCGTGCTATAAACACGACACAAGAGTCTGCGTCGTTTAAAGACTCACATTGACCTAGCTAAATTTATGATAATTGCACTTTCCAACAGGTTGGATTTGTCTCTTTTGAGACAATTTTAACAGCAATTATACAAATGCAATCAGCACCTTGAATTTTTACTCTAAAATTTAATGAAAATCGCATAAACACTGTGACATACGTATGATACAGGCGTACCATATGCGCCCAGAAAGTGACTGCTTTCTGTGTCTTGTTTATAAAATATTTAAGGTCAAACAATGAATGCTTGGTACCTCATTTGTTTTCTTTCAGCATTAGCTATTTTTATTGCTTTTGCTAACCAGTTCATCCTCAAAATGCAAACAACAATTGCTATAACAACAGGCTCTGTTGTTATTTCTTTACTCCTTATTCTCGCCGTTAAAATGCTCGGTGATTCCACAGCCCTCGAAATGACTCAGGTGGTTTCAAGTATTAACTTTAATCAGTTATTGTTAAAGGGCATGCTAGGGTTTTTGCTGTTTGCAGGTGCGCTTGAAATTAATTTAGCAGCGCTGCGTAAACAGCGGTGGGAAATAACCGCATTAGTGCTATTTTCAACCATTACTTCAACCGTGATTGTAGGGTACTTGAGCTATTATTTATTTGCTTTTGTGGGCTGGCCTGTCCCTTTCATTTACTGTTTGTTATTTGGAGCATTAATTAGCCCTACTGACCCTATTGCCGTGTTAGCCATTATTAAACAAATGCGAGCCCCAGAAGGTATTTCTGTGCAAGTGGAAGGTGAGTCTTTGTTTAATGATGGTATTGGTTTGGTGATCTTTACCACTATTTTCTCGGTGGCTTTTTATGGTACAGAGGCAACGTTTACTGACGTAGCAGAGTTATTTTTAGTCGATGCAATCGGCGGCATTGTGTTTGGTTTAGTAATCGCATTAGTCGGGCACTTTTTAATCATTAATAGCCGCGATGTTAATATTCGCTTATTACTAACACTCACCATTCCTACTGCGGGCTTTGCAGCTGCTAACATTTGGGAAATATCAGGTGCTCTGGCAATGGTCACAAGTGGTATTTTGTTGGGTAATATTACCCGCTCAAAAGCGACTGAACGAACCGGTCCTGAAGATACTCGCTATGTAAAAGACTTTTGGCATGCAACCGACAGTTTCTTAAATGCCTTACTATTTTTGATTATCGGTATGCTAATTGTCACTATGCCTATCACCATTCAAGAAATTGGTCTTGGCTTACTCATGGTACCTGTTGTATTACTTGCGCGTTTTATCAGCGTGGGGACGCCATTTATGTTCTTCAAGAAGTATAGGCAATACGACAAACATTCTGTGAAGATTCTAACATGGGGTGGCCTAAGAGGCGGGTTAGCACTGGCAATGGCTGCGGCAATACCTCGCGACCAAGTAATGATTGCGGGCTCAGACCTTCATGATTTAATTGTCATTGTGACTTACGTCGTCGTCATTTTTTCTATTATTGTGCAAGGCTTAACTATTTCACCACTTATTCAAAGCAGTATTCAATCTGCCAAACACGTAACTGGAAAATAGTATCGCTGCATGTGCGTTATACCAATTGAGTTAATTGTTGAACCTAATGAAAGTTAAACATTTGACTCGGTTGGTATTAATAGGTTCTTTTTTATCACTTTTGTTTTGTACATTCGGCTATCTGCTAGCGCCAATAGGTGTGACAGTGAGCATGGTTTTTGCCCTGAAAAATTGGCAATCCCATGCGAAAAACTAAGGTTAAATTTATGCTTAAATTGGCCTGACAATTCACTAAATGATTCAGCTAATCGCTGCATAATGACTTCGCATTCTTGGGTACTCAAATCAGTAAACAAAATAACAAATTCATCGCCACTCAATCGGGCAAACAAATCTGCTTTTCTGCAACACGATGCTAGAACATTGGCGAAGCCTTTCAATACCTCATCGCCAGTAGCATGACCAAACGTATCGTTAATCGGTTTAAAATTATCGAGATCAATAAAGACCAACTTCGCTTTTAAATTTTGTCTGATACATAAATCTAAATAACGCTCAGCCGTACTGCTGAAACTTCGTCGATTAGGCAATAATGTTAACTCATCAGTTGTTGCCAATTGCATCACTGCGAGCTCTCGTTCAATAATGGCGGTAAAGTCTTTTAACACATTCGCTTGTTCTTGGGTGAACGACCGAGGCTGATGGTCAATTATGCATAAAGTGCCAATACGATTGCCTGACTGCAATGTAATAGGGCTACCAGCATAAAAACGGATATTGGGCTCACCTGTCACCAAGGGATTATCAGCAAACCTAGGGTCTAGCAATGCATCACAGACTACCAATGGACCATTATCTAAAATCGCATGGGCACAAAAAGAGATATCACGCGGTGTTTGTTTTACGCTGACCCCAATGCATGACTTGAACCACTGCCGGTGTTCATCAACAAGACTGATTAAACAAATAGGGACCGAAAAGAACTGCTGAACAAGGCGCGTTATTCTATCCAGCGCTGGATCATTTGGGGTATCTAAAATTTCGAGTGCACGAAGCTCTTCAAGGCGCGCTTTTTCACTAAATGGTACTGCTGGCTTATCCATAATATCGCCTTGAATCTGAAAATTAATTTTACTCTATAAACCTAGCACAAAGTGCTAGAAAACGAGATAAAAATAATTTTATTTTCTTAAGCATTAAGCCCATGTATCGAGGTGCTTATTGCCGTCTTCATCTTCTTCGATAATATCTTTATCCTTTTTATCAGCACTTTTATTAGCACTTTCGGCTGCTTTTTTACGCCGTTCAATTTCGCGTTTTTGCCGCTTTTCGAGTTCAATTCTCTGCACGTTCGCATCTTTTACACCCGCAATGTGGAATGCACCTTTACTCTCAAGTTGTAAACGCGTGATGCGTCCTAAAAAGGGGATCATGATATCCATTTGTACCTCCTACCCATCCACTTATTATCGACCGTTATAGCATATTCTTTAATTGCAAAAAAAAGTGCTTGCCAAAAATATTAAAAACATGTTTATCTATATACGTAAATTATTTAAACAGATTAACGCACTGGTTTACACAAACGAGTGCAACACAGGAAAGATTATGCGCTTCAACTTGACAACTATCCATCATCACCATCATTCACCGGAATAGCCTGTCAGGTTTTTCGCTGAGAGGTTATTCCTAAAAGGAACCTCTGGCGAGTAATCAACCACATTATTTATTTTCGCCCTGAGGTTTCCTCGGGGTTTTTAGTTTTTGAATTAAAGGAAAATGAATAATGAGTAATAACAACCGTTTACGTATCGCCATCCAGAAAGGCGGCCGACTATCAAAAGACTGCCAAGAGCTTTTAAAACAGCTAGGCGTTAAATTGAATCTTCGTGAACAACGCCTAATAGCACACTCTACTAACATGCCCATTGATGTACTTCGTGTACGTGATGACGATATTCCAGGCCTAGTTATGGACGGTGTGTGTGACTTAGGTATCGTTGGCGAAAACGTGCTTGTTGAAGTACAAGCCGAGCGCGAGCGCCAAGGCGCTGCATTTGAAGTAAATAAACTGTCAAAACTTGATTTCGGCTATTGCCGCTTAGCACTGGCTTGGCCACAAGAGCTTGGTGTGCAAAAGAAGAGCTGGTTTGAAGGCAAGCGCATTGCCACTACCTACCCTGAAATTCTAGGTCAATATCTAAAACGTGAAGGCATCAACGCAAGCACAGTTATGCTAACAGGCTCTGTAGAAGTGGCTCCGCGTGCAGGCCTTGCCGATGCTATCTGTGATTTAGTGTCTACCGGTGCAACACTTGAAGCCAACGGCTTAATGCAAGGCGATACTATCCTCGAATCAAATGCCTGTTTAATCCAAAACAAAGACCTGACAGATCAAAGCAAACTTGATTTAATCAACACCCTAATGCCGCGTTTACGGGGTGTACGCCAAGCTAAAGAAAGTAAGTACATCATGCTACACGCGCCAAAAGCAAAACTCGATGAAGTGTGTGATTTATTGCCTGGCACAGGTCAACCAACATTACTTGCTTTAGCCGGTAGTGATGATTATGTGGCACTGCACATGGTGAGCAGCGAAACCTTATTCTGGGAAACGATGGAAGAGTTGAAAGCACTCGGTGCAAACTCGATCCTCGTTATGCCAATTGAAAAAATGATGGAGTAAGTATCCATGTTTCGCTGGAATGAGGAAAACCAACTCGCACAGCAAGCGGTACTTACCCGCCCTGCTGTCACGGCAAGCAAAGAGATCGAATCAATTTGCATCGATATCTTAGCGGCAGTCAAAGAGCAAGGCGACGCTGCGCTTTTAAACATGGCAAAACAATTTGATAAGCGCGAAACACCGCGTTTATTAGTGCCCGTTGAAGAAATTGATCAAGCAGAACAGTTTTTATCGAGCGAATTAAAAGCCGCGATTGAAACAGCTTACGCTAATGTAAAACGCTTTCACCAAGCACAATTACCAAAAGACATTAAACTAACAACTCAACCTGGGGTGTTATGTGAGCTTAAATACCAAGCGATTGAAGCAGTGGGTATATACGTACCCGGTGGCAGTGCGCCATTACCTTCGTCGGTTATTATGCAAGGTGTCCTTGCACAATTAAGCGGTGCAAAAACTGTTGTGCTTGCAACACCTGTTAAGGGCGATGAAAGCATTAACCCTGCAATTCTCTATGCAGCTAAGCTATGCGGTATTAGAACAATTGTTGAAAGTGGCGGCGCAGGGGCAATTGCAGCGATGGCTTACGGCACTGAGTCTGTACCGAAGGTCAATAAAGTATTTGGCCCAGGCAACAGTTTTGTGACAATGGCAAAACAGCTTGTCGCCCAGACGATTCCGGGCATGGCAATTGATATGCCTGCAGGTCCTTCTGAGGTACTGGTGATTGCTGATGAACGTGCAAATCCTGAATTTATTGCTGCCGATTTATTATCGCAGGCAGAACACGGTGCTGATTCACAAGTAATCTTACTGTGTAATAGTGAGCGCATTATTGAACTTACGCAGCAAGCATTAACAACGCAGCTTGCAAAATTAAGCCGTAAAGAAACCGCTGAACAAGCCCTTGCAAATTCAAGCTTGATTTTAGTCGACTCTATTGAGCAGGCATTTGAAGTATCAGCACAATATGGTCCTGAACACCTAATTTTACAACTTGCTGATGCTCAGCCTTATTTAGGCTTAGTTAAAAATGCTGGCTCTGTCTTTGTGGGCGACTATACACCGGAATCTGCAGGCGATTATGCGTCAGGTACTAACCACGTACTACCAACGTATGGTTACAGTGCCACCTATTCGAGCTTAAACTTACTGGACTTTTTTAGAACTTACACAGTACAAACCATTAGCAAAAATGGGTTACGTGAATTATCTAAAGCAATTTTACCTTTGGCCGCAGCAGAAGGGCTTGATGCTCACGCTAATGCTGTTTCAATTCGTCTTGAGGCACTAAATAATGAGCGATAACTCAACACTTACCACACAGTTGCCAGACAACATTGCAGCCCTAACAGCTTATAGCTCAGCAAAGAGCGAGAAACTGACTGGAACAACGTGGCTAAATGCCAACGAAAGTCCCTACTCTCGCACGCCTACTGTGAGTTTGGCCGATTTAAATCGCTACCCCGATCCACAGCCAACACAGGTTATTAACCGTTACGCATGTTATGCCAACTTAGAGCCAGAGCAAGTGCTGATGACACGCGGTGCCGATGAAGGCATTGAGCTATTGGTGCGTACATTTTGCCGCCCAGCAAAAGACAGTATCGCGCTATTTTTACCAACCTATGGTATGTACAAAGTCACTGCCGACACTCACAACGTGAGCATTAACGGTCTCACCCAAGAGTTACTGTTAAAAGGCACGGTGGATGAAATTGTTGCTGCGATAGCTGACTCGAAATTAGTTTTCATTTGTAATCCTAATAATCCAACAGGCAGCATGACGAGCCTAGACAAGATCAGAAAGATTACCCAACAACTTGCGGGTAAAGCCATCGTCGTGGTAGATGAAGCTTATATAGAGTTTTGTCCAGAACACACTGCAGCAAGCTTAATTAATGAATTTAATAATCTTGTGGTGCTAAGAACCTTATCTAAAGCGTTTGCATTAGCAGGTTTGCGTACAGGCTTCACACTTGCAAACAGTGATTTACTGGCACCGATCCGTAAAGTAATTGCGCCTTATCCAGTATCAACTGTAGTCGCACGTATTGCGGCTGATGCACTCAGTAGCGATAACATCGCCTCAATGCGTCGCCAAGTTACTATATTAAATAGTTTAAAAGCCAAACTAAAAGACTGGCTTGAACAATCATCGGCCGTGGTTAAGGTGCTTAGTGGTGAAGGTAACTTTGTAACCTTAAAGCTAAAAGATAAACAGTCATTTAATATTGCATTGGCACAAGGTCTTGTGATGCGCGCATTCACTCTTTATGGTGAAAATGATTGGCTGCGCATTTCAATCGGTAATGAACAAGAATTAGAACAAGTAAAAATTTGGCTAGATGGTTTATCACTTGCCAGTAACACAGTAGAACAGGAAGTATAATGAGTAACCCGTATTTATTTATTGACCGCGATGGCACCATTATCGAAGAGCCAATCACCGATAAACAGGTAGATAGCCTCGAGAAATTAGTATTTTTACCCAATGTGATCCCTGCTCTACTGCAACTTCAAGCAGCGGGATACCGCTTAGTTATGGTATCGAACCAAGATGGACTAGGTACAGATAGCTTCCCAACGGCTGATTTTGACATTGCGCAAGACAAAATGATGAATATCCTCAACAGCCAAGGTATTCAATTTGACGAAGTACTGATTTGCCCCCACTTTGATGCAGACAATTGCAACTGCCGTAAACCTAAAACAGGGTTGCTGACTGAACTTATGCGCTCAGGCAAAGTTGATTTAGCCCGTTCATTTGTCATCGGTGACCGCCAAACAGATATAGGTCTTGCTGCTAACTTATGCTGCGAAGGCATTTTATACACCGGCAGTTGGGATGCCATTGTCACTCAGCTAACAACACAAAACCGTGAAGGTCGCATAACCCGCAACACCAAAGAAACGCAAATCGATGTGCAGGTTAATTTAGACCAAACCAAAAATGGCGACATTAGTACTGGCCTTGGCTTTTTTGATCACATGCTTGACCAAATTCGCACCCACGCCAATATCGGACTTAATGTTCAAGCCACGGGCGACTTACACATTGATGAACACCACCTCGTTGAAGACATTGGTATTGCCTTAGGGCTAGCACTTAAACAAGCGCTGGGTACAAAAACGCAAATTGGCCGTTATGGATTTGCGCTACCGATGGATGAATGTAAAGCCGAGGCGCAAATAGATTTATCGGGCCGTGCATCGTTTGTGTTAAATGCCGATTTTAGCCGTGAAAAAGTCGGCGACTTAGATGTGCAAATGGTTGAGCATTTCTTTAAAAGTTTAAGTGACAACGCCGCAATGAGCCTGATTTTGTCAGTCAGCGAGGGTAACTGTCATCACCAAGTAGAAGGCTTATTTAAAGCCTTTGCCAGAGCGCTGCGCGCTGCTATCGCAAAAGATGCCACGCAACAAACTGCCAGCTCGAAGGGGTGTTTATGATTGCCATAATTAATACGGGTTGTGCCAATATCAACTCGGTGCGTTTTGCGTTTGAGCGACTCGGTCAAAATCCAGAAGTGATCACTTCGCCTGAGCAACTAAAAGGCTTTGAACGTGCTATTTTACCCGGTGTAGGCCATGCTTCTGTGGCAATGAAGCGCCTAAAAGACGGTGGCTGGCAACAAGCCATTGATGAATATCATCGTCCGCTTATGGGCATTTGTTTAGGCATGCAATTACTTTGCGAAAGCACCGAAGAAGGCAATGTTGATTGCCTAGGTAAAATCCCGGGTATTGTTAAGCAACTTGACGTAGGTACATTGACATCACCGCATATGGGCTGGAACGACCTAACAGTATTAAAAGAGCATGCGCTCACTAAAGGTTTAACAGCGCAAGATCATGTTTACTTTGTGCATAGCTTTGCTCACACCGTCAACGATGCCACGCTTGTCAGTGGTGAATACGGAAACACTTTCTCTGCGATTGTTGCAAAAGATAACTATGCAGGCATGCAATTTCACCCAGAGCGCAGTGCCAAAGTCGGCACCCGATTATTACAAAACTTTTTAGATTGGCAGCTGTAAGCGCAGCACAAAAATAAGAGACCAAAACGTGATTATTCCAGCACTTGATGTATTACAAAACCAAATTGTGCGCTTATACCAAGGTAAGTATGATACAGCACAATTTTACCCTTACGAACTAGGCGCACGCTTACAATCGTACGCAAACAGCGGTGCAGGTAAGCTGCACCTTGTTGATTTAGAGGGCGCACGCGACCCGAGCAAAAAGCAATGGCAACATATTCAAACCGCGACCAAAGCATTAAACGTCCCTTATCAGGTTGGCGGCGGTATTCGCTCTGAACACGATGTGGCCGACTGGCTAGAAGCCGGAGCTAACCAAGTTGTGATTGGTTCAATGGCCGTTGAAAAGCGCGAGCAAGTCCAAGCATGGATTGAAAGGTTTGGGGCCGAACATTTCGTGATTGCCCTTGATGTAAACAAAACCGAAAACGGCTGGGCTCCTGCCACTCACGGTTGGTTAAGTGAATCTGAGTTTGGATTATTTGAACTTGTTGATTTTTACGTAGCATTGGGCGTCATTGACTTTCTGTGCACTGATATCAGTAAAGACGGCACCATGACAGGCCCTTCATTTGCACTGTATGAAGATTTAATAAACCACAACAACCAAATAAAAGTACAAGCATCTGGCGGCGTAAGCTCGCTTGACGATATCGCCAAGCTTAAAAAACTCGGTGTGGGTGGGGTTATCTTAGGTAAGTCATTGCTTGATGGTGCCTTTAATGTTGAGGAGGCGTTAGCATGTTATCAAAACGCATAATTCCTTGCTTAGATGTCAAAGACGGCCAAGTCGTAAAAGGCGTTAAGTTTAAAGGCCACGAAGTGGTTGGTGATATTTTAACACTTGCAAAAGCATACAGCGATGCCGGTGCTGATGAACTGGTGTTTTATGAAATTAGCGCCAGTGTCGAAAAACGCCTACTTGATGTAAATTGGGTTGAGAGTATTGCCCGCCATATTGATATTCCATTTTGTGTGGCTGGTGGCATTAAATCAGTTGCCGACGCAGCGCGTGTGCTAGAGCGCGGCGCAGATAAAATCAGTATCAACAGCCCTGCCATTGCACGCCCTGAACTTATCAAAGAATTACACGATGAGTTTGGTAAACAATGTGTGGTTGTCGGCATTGATAGCTTTTACGATGAAACCACTGGCGAATATTTAGTGTACCAATTAACGGGTGACCCTAATGCATCAAGCCGTACACGATACAAAACCGAAGAATGGGTCAAGCGTGTGCAAGACCTAGGCGCAGGTGAAATCGTGTTAAACTGCATGAACCAAGATGGTGTGCGTAAAGGTTACGACAATGTTCAGCTTTCTAAAATGCGCGCATTATGCGACATTCCGCTAATTGCATCAGGTGGTGCCGGCACAATGCAAGACTTTGTTGATGTATTTCAGCAAAGCCACGTTGACGGTGCACTTGCTGCCAGCGTATTTCATAAGAACGTCATTAACATTGGCGAACTAAAACAATTTTTAATCGATAATAATATAGCGGCACGACTATGCAATTAACCAAAGATAACCTTACTCAAGTCGATTTTGCCAAAAGCGAATTGATCCCAGCCATTGTGCAAGACGCACGCTCTGGGATTATTTTGATGCAAGGTTTTATGAATGCGGACGCCTTAGCCGCCACCTTCGACAAGCAAACAGTGACCTTTTACTCACGTTCAAAGCAGCGCTTGTGGACCAAAGGCGAAACATCAGAAAACTACCTTGAAGTCGTCTCTGTTCACACTGATTGTGATTACGATTCCATTTTAGTACTCGCAAACCCATTAGGCCCAACCTGTCATTTAGGCACGCAAAGCTGCTTTGGTGATGACGCTAAACCCAGCCTAGCTTTTTTAGCTGAACTTGAACAAGTGATTGTTTCACGCAAAGACGATGACCCAAGTAAAAGCTACACAGCGTCTTTATTTTCAAAAGACTTAAGCCGTAGTTGCCAAAAAGTCGGTGAAGAAGGTGTTGAAGTGGCACTGGCAGCCATGAAGCATGACAACGATGAATTAACCAATGAATCGGCTGACTTACTGTATCACTTAACCGTGTTATTACAGCGTCAAGGCCTTTCACTGGCTGATGTCGTGAGCTGCTTACAAGGCCGCCATAAGTAACATTAAACGCTTAAGATGCCGCTAAAAATGGCGCATCTTAAGCTATTACATAAAAAATTTTAAACCCATTTAAACCTTTCTCCTCCACGTTTACGACTAAGCTAACAACACCATACATATAAAAGGGAAAGTCATGTTGAGCACAGTTAAAACGTTATCACTCATTGCCGCAGGTTTGTTATCAGCGCAAACATTCGCGTGGGGCGATATGCCTCTACAAAACACTAAAAACCTGACACTAAACGCAAAATCACTAAGCGCTCTAAAAGTAGAAGCCGGTTCAGGTTTTTTACACATAACAGGCAGTGACACTGATGAAGTAACCGTAAAAGCTGAAATTTACCAAGATCAGCCTCACGATGAATACTGCTTAGGACTTGAGGCTAAAGGCAGTAATGCAGAGCTTTCTGCTGGCCAATGTGACTACCACACGAATAAACAAACACGCATTGATTTAACCGTCAGTATTCCACGTTCATTTAATGTCAACGTGCACGACGGCTCTGGCGAAATTATTATTCGCAAAGCTGCTAACACCGTGATCAACGATGGTTCAGGTTCCATTGAGGCAATCGACATTCAAGGCACACTTGAAATCAATGATGGCTCTGGCAGCATTAACGTAAGAAACGTCAGTCGTGATATTAAAATTCACGATGGTTCTGGCAACATTGATGTCGCACACACCCAAGGTAATATAAATGTTCACGACGGCTCTGGTGGCATCGACTTAAACGATATCGCAGGTGATGTGGTTATTTCAGACGGTTCTGGCAGCATTCGTGTTGATAAAGCAGCTAACTTTGAACTACTTAGCGATGGCTCAGGTTCAGTTAACGTAACGAATATTTTAGGTAAAACAACGTTATAAATACGCGTATGTATAATAATGTTATTCAATTGCCCCTTATTTATGGGGCAATTTGTCATCACAAAAACCCCCGCCAATAAATCTTTATTAGCATTTTTACAAGGGCTTAGGTATCCTTTAGGAAACGTTAAAGGAACTGCTATTTAAAAGGATAGCCTGATATGAAAAAGCCACTCGCCGCCTTACTTTTTGGCCTTGTTTTAACAGGTTGTACTGGCCTTACGACCGAGCAACAAGCCGCCATAGATAATTTGACACCTTGCGAGAAGATTAATGCACTTTTAGGCGCATACGACAATCGCTTTGAAGGCTTAAAACGCAGCCGTGTGAACACAAAATACATGGAAACATGGACAGCAAAATACAACCTAATTTCCGACAACTGCCAAATTACAGCGCTTGATAATGACAATGTCACGTATCGTTGTGTAGGTAACTACGCGCAACAACAGCAAGCGGTTGCAGATCACACTCGGGCAGTCAATTTCACCCAAGCTTGTTTAGCAGATAATAACTGGCATCAAACCCAAAAAGAGTCTGCAGAATCACTGCGTACAACGTTTGTGCTTGATGAAAATACCCCCGTTATTTCTATTCATTCGGGTAAAACATTATCGCGAAAACAGCCTTGGTCAACCACTCTTGAAATTGGTAAACCTGTTGCAGGTAAATAACCTATCGAATGCAATAAGGCCACATTGTTGTGGCCTTAACATTTAACTCGCATGACAGACTCTAAAAAGCCAAAATCCACATATAAAACTGACTGCATTGGGCAATGCCATCGACTTAATGGCTACTGCACTGGGTGTGGCCGAACGAATGATGAAATTTTTGATTGGATCATTTTATCTGAAAAAGAAAAGTGTGCGATTTTAAATACCCCTCGCTCTGACATAAAAACGAAATAATGCTGACACCCCAGCGTCATTAAAGCTTGTTAGCCTGATTAAAACGACTCATCAGGTAAGCATAATGCCCCCTATTTTTGTAATTAACTTAGCAAGTTCAATAGAGCGACTAAACCGCGTAAGCGATGAGCTTAATGCACAGAACTTAGCATTTGAGCGCATTGATGCTGTCGATGGTAAAACATTAACAGACGCAGATATCGCCAAGCATTACAATGCACGTTTAAACCTTAAAAAGTACCACAAACCTTTAAGTCGAGGTGAAATAGGCTGTTACCTGAGTCACCGAAAAGCATGGCAAACAATCGTCGATAGGCAACTCGACTACGCCATTATTTTAGAAGATGATTTTGTGCTCGACCGCTCAATTCACAGTGCTATCGAGAACATCAATCACTTAAAACAGCCATGGCAACTCATTAAATTGGCCGCGTATAAAAATCGCAATCGTGACATTGCATACGCAAAACCGCTTGCAGATGGTCAGCACTTAGCAATTCATAAAAAACTCATGTCTGGCTGCTGCGCAACGGCTATTAGCTTAGCGGGGGCTAAAGCACTGCTTAAGGCCACAGACACATTTGCGCGCCCTGTAGACTGCGATTTGCAACACGTGTGGGAAACCGGCGTTTATGGCTTTTCACTCCTGCCTTACCCTGTTATACAACCTGACAGTGCGCAAAGCGATATTCGTGATAGGTCTTGTCAGGTTAAAAAGTCATTTTGGCGACGTAAAAAGCAACAGCTACACAGTGCAATTTTAAACGCAAAATACACCAAACAGTTTGTAAAAGCCCAACAAACGCCCGACAAAAAGAAAGGAGCCGCAGCTCCTCTCTTACCAATCAAAAATCATTAAATGTTTACTTAGCTTGGTTTGGGTGGTCAACACCCATCCATGCTTTAAACAACGCCATTTGAGCAGGTGTAGCATCTTTTAATGCTGTTACTTTTTTCTCTTTATCGAAGTCTTCGCCAAGTGTGAGCGTTGTGCTTTGCAGCGCATCACGGCGGATAAAGTCAACAGTCACTGTGTCGCCCGCTTTAAACGTTTCTAAGCTTGCTTTTAAATCTTTACCAACATGCTTTTTGTTGAAGGCAACGATTTTATCGTCTGTTGTTAAACCTGCTTGCCATGCTGCACCACCACGACGAACATGTGTAAGTGTTAGTAACTCACCGCTATTTTTAGCGAATGAATCAATACTCGGTACTGATTTTGCGCCTTCAGGGCGAGTCAAACCTAAGCCAACTTTTGCTAGCAAGGCATCAAAATCAATGGCTGCTGGCTCATCCACATTAGCTTGCCACCATGCGCTGTAATCACGACCCGTTAGCTCTTTTAAAATGGCTTTTACATCATCAGGTGTAAAACCATCAGGCAAACGATGCTTATTGTAAAGCGCACGGTGCACATCACGATAACTGATTTTGCCATCACTTTTTTCTAGCAAGTCGATATCAAGTGCCATTGAAATTAACGAGCCTTCAAGGTAGATATTAGTGCTGTAGTTGCGAGCATGGTCACCACCTTGATTGATCCACTTATCAAAGCTGGTTTCAGCGGCGCTTTGTACTTCACGACCTGGGGTTTGTAAGTGGCGGTTAATAGTTTTAGTTAGGGTATCAAAAAACTCATCCGTTTTTGCAATACCAGAACGCACTAACAGATGATCTTCAAAGTAACTTGTAGACCCCTCTGCAATCCACAGTGTTTTCGCGTAGTTAATATTTGTGTAATCGTAAGGAGCGATGCCTTTCGGACGATACGCCTTTACATTCCATGTATGAATAAACTCATGGGCAGCAGTACTAATGAACGCTAAGTAGTCTTTACGAGAGCCAAAACGGTCACGTGGGCGCTGAATAATTGTTGAATTTAAATGCTCTGTAGCTCCCCCTGCACCAGACGTTGCATGTACCATAAATACATAGCGCTCATACGGATAGCTATCCCAAATTACATTACCTGTAGCCACTAGTTTTTTAAGGTCCGTTAGCATTTGCTCAACGTCGTAGTTACCGTCGCCCCAAATAACCAGCTCGTAGTCTCGGCCATCCACCGTGAATTTATGTAACTCGTTAATGCCTGTTTCAATTGGCGAGTCGACCAAAATATCGTAATCAGCCGCTTTAAAACTGTGTTTTGAACCTGCATTTTCCATACTCGAAACAGAGCGCCATGCTTTAGGCACATCAAGCTTTACCGTCACAGGGTCTTGGCGAAATGATTCACTGAACATGAAAAAGCCCGATGCATCAATAAACGCATGGCTGTCATCGATGTGACGCGCGCGTTTACCTAGTTCATTGGCATAGACTTGATAATCAATATTAACGTGTGTTGGCTCATTTAAGTGAACACGCCATGTGCTGTGGTCAATTTTTTCCCATTTTAACGGCTTACCATCATCATCTTTCGCATCGAAAAAACGTACCCCATTCGCAAGGTTTAAAATTTCGTAGCGTCCAGTACGCCATGCCGGAAGTTTTACGTCTAAATGCGCTTGGGCTGTCTCAGGAAACTCCACACTAACATTACCTAAGTGATGTTCAGGTTCAGTGATCGCCAGTGAATAGTTTACATCTGCAAACACACTGCTAGAGCATGCGGCCAAAATTGACATAGCCAAAAACTTTTTCATAACAACTCTTTTTTATTACTATCGATAATTGCGAATTAGCCTATCAACTGAGATATAAAATGTGAATTAAAAACCGATAAACTGCCGTAGCAATAAGCCTGATAGACAAAATAGTTAAGTTTTTGACTTATCACCTACATTTCACATTAAATTGTTGTAGACTTAAGGTACATAAATATAAAACTTGATGGCGGTGTAAGTAAGTGCAGCAACAGCATGATGTTCTTAATAAAAAGTTAAAGCAAGCGATCGACGCAAGGATGGTTGTCGAGGATGCGCGCAAACATCAAGTTGAAGTACTTTCACAGTTTGCGGCTAAGTTATCGCTGAGCTGTAAAGGCCTAGACATGGAGCTTGATAACCGCCTTGCCAAATACCGAAGTGCTCTAAAAAAAGGCGTTGATTTTAACCTACTAGCCCCCTTTATTGACGATGTACTCGGTTTACTCAAACACCAAGAAGCAAAACAAATTGCCTTGCAGCGCGATCTTAATAAAAGCGTATTAGATGCGGGCAAGCAGTTACAAAAAGTAAAAGGGTTACCTGATGATGCGCGCCGCTCGCTGCGCAACTTGCTTGACCGTGAGCTTGATAACATTCAATCGAACCATGATTTTGTGCCCATTTTATCCAAGCTGGTTGTTATTTATCACCAAGCCCTGCAAGCAAAGCTAGCTGAAAGTGATACCGGCGAAGCTTTAATTAAACCCGAGCTTGCCTCTGAGCTAATGACATTGGCTAATGGACTGTTATTTGAAGACGAAAGTGCTGAACAAATAAAAAGTATCAGAAACCAAATTACGCGCAACGACAGCGTTGATGAGCTACTTGATGCTGCGATTGGCATTATTACCATTATTTCACAAAATATAAGTAAAGAACGCCAGTCGGCGCAGAGCTTTTTAATTTCGTTAAATCAGACAATTGAAGAGCTGCATCATTCTATTGTCTCAACCACTAAACACTCTGAGTCACTGAGTGCAGAATACGATTCACTTAATAAAAGAATCGAAAGCAAAATTAAAAATCTTAATCAGCAAACTCAACAAGCAACATCAATTTCGGCGCTTAAAGAATTAGTGGAAGAAGAGCTCAAGTCATTGAGCGATGATTTAATCACCAAAGAAAAACTTGAACACGCTGAGCGTGAAAACTTACTTGCAAGCTTTAAAGACATTAATAATCGGGTAAGTAGTCTAGAGAGTAAACTGACAACTTATAAGCAACGTTTAAACGAACAACGTTTTAAAAGTTTGCTTGATGGCTTAACGAAACTTCCGAACCGTGCCGCATTTGATGAGCGCTTTGAACATGAATACCAGTTGTTTTTATCGCAAGGTTCTGAGCTTACTTTAGTCGTTATTGATGTCGATCATTTTAAATCAATCAACGACAGATATGGCCACAGTGCAGGCGATAAAACACTTCAGGTGCTCGCCAAAGCGCTGCAAAAATCAATTAGAAAGTCTGACTTTATAGCCCGTTACGGCGGTGAAGAGTTTGTACTTTTAATGACCGGCATGCCGCTTGAAAAAGCCGTAGCCCCCTTAGAAAAACTACGAAAAACAATTCAAAGTATCCCATTCAAATTTAAAGATACGCAGGTTGAAATTACGATTTCAATTGGCGCGACTCAACTAAAAAAAAGGCGATACGCAATTGATTGCCTTTGACCGAGCTGATGAAGCGCTTTATACAGCTAAAAATGAAGGACGAAATAGAGTTTGCATTAGCAAATAAAGACCTCATGTATACCTTACTTAGGGTCTTTAATACATATTAGACAGGCTCATTGACGAGCTAGGAGAGTGCTTATGTTAAAACAACTGAATCCTACCGGTGTACTGGATTTACTATCACAACTAGAAGTTGATCTACTCGAACAATCATCCACCAGCGAGCGTTATAAATTATTTAGGAACTGCGTGCTCGCTGTTCTCAATGTGGGTAGCCACACAGACTCAAGTTCTGAAATTTACGACAAATATGAAAATTTCGACATTCGCTTATTAAGCCGTGAGCGCGGTATTAAAATTGAATTAGAGAATCCACCAGAATCCGCGTTTGTCGATGGCGAAATAATCACGGGTATTCACGAACATATTTTCTCAGTGATCCGTGACATCCTGTTTATTTGCCAAAAATACGAAAAAGATCTAACAGAGCAAAAGGCCATTACCCATATGGTATTCGACATGCTCAGAAACGCAGGAGCACTCAGAGTTAATAGCGATCCTAGTATGATTGTATGCTGGGGAGGCCACTCTATTAACGAAGTCGAATATAAATACACCAAACAGGTGGGTTACGAGTTAGGCTTGCGTGGTTTAAATATTTGCACCGGTTGCGGCCCAGGTGCAATGAAAGGCCCCATGAAAGGGGCGACCATTGGCCATGCTAAACAGCGTATTACCGACAACCGATATTTAGGCTTAACAGAGCCTAGTATCATTGCCGCTGAGCCACCTAACCCTATCGTGAATGAGCTGGTTATACTGCCTGACATCGAAAAACGTTTAGAGGCTTTTGTACGTTCTGCGCATGGTATTATTATTTTCCCTGGCGGCGCGGGCACTGCTGAAGAGTTGCTCTATTTATTAGGCATCTTATTGCACCCTGAAAACGAGAAGCAATGTTTACCCGTTATTCTCACAGGGCCTAAACAAAGTGAAAACTACTTTATTGAGCTTTGTAAATTTGTTGAAAACACACTCGGCAAAAAAGCCCTTGATAAATTTGACGTCATAATTGATGACCCTGAACGTGTTGGCAGAACCCTTAAAGCTAAAATGGCAGACGTACGCGAATACCGTAAAAGCCAAGGTGATGCCTACTACTTTAACTGGACATTAAAAATTGATAACGATTTTCAGCAGCCGTTCGCGCCGACACATGCTAATATGGCAAGCTTAGATTTACATTTAGATCAACCTACTCAACAACTTGCAGCTAATCTACGACGCGCATTTTCGGGTATTGTTGCTGGCAATGTAAAAGATGAAGGCTTACAGGCGATTAAACAGTACGGCCGCTTTGTACTCAGTGGCGAGCCTGCATTAATGGCCGATATGGATAAACTGCTTGCCGCTTTTGTTGAGCAAGGTCGTATGAAGTTACCTGGCAGCAAGTATATCCCTTGCTATGAAATCAAAGCATAACTGGAGAACATGTGACAACCCAATTACTTTTAATAGATGCGTTAAACCTTATTCGGCGCATCTATGCCGTTGATAGTAATCAGAGTCATCACAGTGAAGAGCATATGATTAAAGCAAGCTGTGCCCGCGTGGCACATGCTTGTAAAAAATTACTAAGTCAATGCAACGCCACCCATGCAATTGCGGTGTTTGATGGCGATAAAAGCTGGCGATATCATTACTACGCAGCTTACAAAAGTACGCGTTCCCCCATGCCTGATACTCTAAAAAACAATTTAGCGCGTTTTAAACACGCTATCGAAGAGACCGGTATCGTGGTGTTCTCACCTGAGAACGACGAAGCAGACGATATCATTGCCACGCTTGCCTACAAAGCAGCATCAAATAATGTCTCGTCCACTATTGTGTCTACCGATAAAGGCTTTTTACCGTTTTTATCAGCGCATATCGCCATATTCGATTACTTTAAAAAACACTATATTGAGCATCAAGACATTAAACAGCGGTTTAATGTCCCCCAGCACCGACTTATTGACTTTTGGGCACTTGCAGGTGATAAAACCAATGACATACCGGGCGTTAAAGGAATTGGTAATAAATCGGCTGAGCAATTAATTAATGACTATGAGTCGATTGAAGCGGCCATGATGGACGACGCACTCAATGCCACTTTAAAACGTAAGTTAACCGCTGATATGGATAAGCTGATTATCTCTAAAAATTTAGTAATGTTACGAACAGATATAAACTTAGGCTTTAGTTTAAAGCAGTTAAGGCTCAATTAGTCGCAATCTCGTAGCACAGTTTATCAACTGCGCGTATACTGAAAATTCGTGTTTGTTTTATAGAGTTACACATGATTAAAAAGGTTTTCCAATATCTGGTATTAGGGTTAGGTGTTTACGCACTTATAGCAGCCCTAGTGATCACTTTTTATAAAGATGATCCGCAAGCCATGATCTGGCAAGACCGTGAAGCCTTCAACAAACGCTACATCGCCAAGCTTTCAATAGAAAAACCCGAAAACCTCAATGCCGTGCTTGATTATTTAGGTAGCCCCGATTTAACCTATGCAAAACGCGTTGAAGACAATGTATGGCAAATTATTTTTTATCGCACTCAACATGTTAAATCAGATGGCATAACCACGATTGATGAGTGTACAGGTTTACTGTTTAAAAATGGCCAACTTGTATTATGGGGGCCCAGTGCCTATGAAAGTTATCAGCAAGAAAGTTAGCACACAATGATGGACACTGTGACGCCGCGGGAATTGGCACGCTTATTCGATAGCACACATCAGCTACTTAACCTGTATTATCAAAAACGTAAATGGTCACAAATTTACCCATTACTCAGTAATCTTGCTGAGCGTTATTACCTGATATATCAAACATACCCTAAAAGTCTGCAGGCACAACTTAACTTATACGTCGCAGCCCATGGTTACACAACGAACCTGGTTGTTAACCAGTGTGTCATTGCGTGCATAATGTGCCATAGCCTCAATTATAATAAAGCAGTAAGTGAGCAAATTATAAGTTGCTGTCTTGCTAATTATTTATGTGTGCAATCACAAAGTAATAAGCTCGCATCAGGGCAAACACTGACCGAGCAAGACAAAAAACTGTGGCATTGTCGTCATCAACTTGCTGTAAAATTGCTCCATGCAGCGGGCCCAAATACGGTTTCAATTCAGCACTTATTAGCGCGTTTAAATAAATATAAGCAAGCCTTACTCAGCGCACCAAAAGTGATGATTTACGATGGTGCGACAACCCTTGTTGCACTCGCTAATATCATCGCGATGAATACTACCTACCGAGAGTCCGGTGGCCATATTAGTGTGCATAAAGCATTGGCCGATATTTACCTTCGTACACCTAATGAGTTTGCGCAAAATGCAATTAAAGCCTTTATTGCACATATCGGTCCGTACATTCCCGCAAGCGAAGTGAAGTATGCCGAGCAAACCTTAATATACCTAACGACTGACGAGCAACATCGGCATATTTTAATTGATGTGTCTCAACCTGAAAAAATTCGTTGGCATCGATTTAAAGCCCCCCTGTCAATTATTGATAAACAACGTGTTTGCAATGATTCACGCTTGCTTTATACCGTTTGGTTTAGTGAAAACATCAATTTTGTGCTGCCTCCCCCAGCAAATCAGCGTCGCCAGCAACAGTATCTAACACTGATCAGCGAACTTAAAATAGCAAAAGAGTACAGTTATCGGGCGTTAGACAAATTACTGAGTCCATACCCTGAACTTATTCACCAGCTTACGTACGCTGTTAAGCCTTATAATAAAGAGCACCAACGCGCAAAAGATTTACGCCATTGCTTATCTATGGTGGGCTATGACAATGCGCCAGCGATCATCCAGAAAGTATTGTTTCAGCGCTTAGTTGCCACCACATCGCACCCTTTATATCCGCACATAGCCAAACGCCTTGAAAACATAGTACGGATTATTCAAGCACTGTTTAAACACTCACCTATTCAGCAATTTGAGCAAGTCACCTTGCCGTTATATGCCTATGTCTTGTATCTGTGTGAGAATCAGGCGACAAGTTTGTCACGCAAAACCGTGTTTGAACACGCAGAAGAGCATACGGTAAGCCCCCCACTTGCGTGCTTGTTTGGGATTAACACGCTTGATTTGGCTCCCCTGAACGAATACCTTACCCAGTTAATCGGCGATAATCCTTGGACACAGCATTTACTTAACAGTGAGCAATTAAAAAAACAACAATTACAACAGAATGAAAAGCTTTGGATAGCAGTAAAATTGTTCAGTTATTATGTATTTCAACCTAAGGCTATGTTTAGTAGTTGGCAAGAAAACATTATCGCTGAAACATTAACGACGGTCGGTTGGCAGTCAAAAGCGGATTTTTATTCATACCTTCGCACATGCGAGTTTGCTGATAATTTTTAAAAAATGGTGCTAAAACGTTCGAAGTCGTTAAGAAAATATGAACTTTCGTCTATTTATAGTCAGTATTCACAGTATAAACTGGCAAAAAGCTGAATAAATTGCTATAAAAGCCGCTTAAATTTTCAAACACATCCACGTAAATCCTCTAACAAGTAAATCGCGCTCATTTTCGCGGTGTATTTACGTGTATATCTACTCATAAATAGGAAAAGTAAATGGCTAAACAAACCATCACAGTGATCAAAGGCGACGGCATTGGTCCTAGCATTATTGATTCAGCACTTGAGATCCTAAATGCCGCAGGTTGCGATTTTGATTATGAATTCGTTGATGCTGGCCTTGCTGCCCTAGAGAAAACAGGTGAGTTGCTTCCGCAAGAAACAATCGACACTATCGCACGTAACAAGATCACTTTAAAAGGCCCATTAACGACGCCAGTAGGTGAAGGTTTTACGTCTATCAACGTGACACTTCGTAAACAATTTGGCCTTTATGCTAACGTACGCCCAGTTAAATCATTTGAGGGTACTAAAGCGCGTTACGATAATATCGATATCATCACTGTTCGTGAAAACACGCAAGGTATGTACTCAGGTCTTGGTCAAGTAGTATCTGAAGACGGTAACGAAGCTGAAGCATTATCAAAAATCACCCGTGAAGGCGCTGAAAAAATTGTTACATTCGCATACGAACTTGCAGTCCGTGAAGGCCGTAAAAAAGTAACCGCTGTTCACAAAGCAAATATCCTTAAATCAACATCGGGTTTATTCTTGAAAGTTGCACGTGAAGTAGCAGAACGTTACCCACAAATCGAATCAACAGAGATGATTGTTGACGCAACATGTATGAAACTAGTCATGACCCCAGATGAGTTTGACGTTATCGTTACGACTAACCTATTCGGCGACATTTTATCTGACTTATGTGCTGGTCTTGTTGGTGGTCTTGGTATGGCTCCAGGTGCAAACATCGGCGAAGATGCCGCTATCTTTGAAGCAGTACACGGTAGTGCGCCAGACATCGCAGGCAAAAACCTTGCTAACCCGACGTCAGTTATCTTAGCATCAATCCAAATGCTTGAGCACTTAGGTATGGCTGACACAGCGGAACGTATTCGCAGTGCAGTCGCTGACGTTATCAAAACAGGTGACCGTACAACGCGTGACCTTGGCGGCAGCCACGGTACAACAGACTTCACACAAGCAGTGATTGAACGTCTATAATTAGTTGTATGCTAAATAATAAAAAAGCCAGTTTTTAACTGGCTTTTTAATGCTTAAAATTTGCCATACCTGCGTATAATCAGCGGGCTAAAAATCAGTAATAACCACCAGATAGCCCCGCCACTTGATCCCGAATTACTCTGTGTTTTAACAACCGTGACTGATAAGCTTGTTTGTTCTACAGCCTGCGTTTGGGTGTCTGTTACTGTTAACGTGACTGCGTACGTCCCCTCATTTGTGTATTGGTGTGTCGGCGATGCTGAGGTACTTGTACTGCCATCGGCAAAGTCCCACTGATAGCGATATTGCCCTGTACCACCACTTATTTGACTTGAAAACTGCACGTTCAAACCTTGTGCATTAAAACGAGCACTGGCATTTAAAGGCACATCCACAGTGACTGCAAATTGCGAAGATGTTGACTCCATGTTGGCATCAACCACCGTGACATTCACATCAAAGCTACCCGACAACGCATATTGATAACTGACCGTTGCCGTTGATGCAGCACTTCCGTCGGCAAAATCCCAGCTATACTGATACGGTGCAATGCCCCCTTGTGCAGTGGCTGTCGCAACCAGTAAACCATTTTCATTCGCTGTAACCGAAAGGCTAAGTGTTAGCGGCTCACTAACAATAATTTCTTTGTTTAACCGCGTAACCTCTCCCGACTCAGTCGTACGCTCAAAAACGACAGTATAGCGGCCATATTCTGCATACTGATGGGTTGGCGCGAGCACCGTTGACTGCTCGCCATCACCAAACGACCACAGAAAAGTATCGGTTTCATTTAAAATAAGACCGTTGATACTAAACGACACATCTCGGTCGCTACGTTGGGCACTAATACCAGAGGTTGCATCATAGTTAAGCTCTACATTCACTTCACTGCTATCCGTTGCTTGCGACACAATGCGCCAACCGAAGCCCAATGAAGGTACATTAACCCCCGACGCAGGCTGAATAGGGAAGCTGTAATCTTGAGAATCTGAAAATGAGCTAATTGCTAATAGGTGCTCGTCTCCCAAGCCCTGGCGTTGATCATACAAACTAAATGCCGCATCGCGCACTTGAATATCAGTATTGGCAGGGGCTGATGTTGTGCCCTTACGAATCGTATTTTGGTCAGCATCAACCACAAGTGCAAAGCCTTCACCTGGGTGAGAAGCTGTGTTGTTATTTTGCTCAGCAGGGTCAACATACCACAACAATACCCCTGGAGAGTAAGACTCAAACTGGAGGCCACTGTCAATGCCGGCATAATCTCTTAGCTGTAAAAAGTAATGTGTTGGTTGCTGATAAACGTACTCACCAATACGTGAGAAACCTGCTAGTTGAGCGATTGATGATTGCTCTGCATCATCTTTAAATACAACGGTATTCCCCTGAGTGATAGTTAAGTCGTCAACCACAATGCCATAAAAGTGTATGTTCACATCGGTGACATACGTAATTTCAAGCTCGATTGTTTGCCCTTCATAAGCAGACAAATCAAATCGCATATCAAGGTGACCGTGCGGCAACTTTGCGCCATCTTTAAATTGCGAGTCGCCACTTAAATAAGGACCAATGTCACCATAGTGTGGGTTTATCGCCTTGGTATAGCTATTAGCAAGTGCAACACCATTTACTTTAATTTGTGCATAGTCGTAGTCTTGTTCAATGCTAAAGTGTGATAACAACGCAAGCTCGGTACTGCCAGCAGTAGAGGGTAATGTAATGCGTTGCTTGTAACTGTGTACAAGCTCATTCCCTTTACCTGAGTAATACTGATAGCGCCCTTGTAACGGTGCTTTAAAGCTTTCTAATTTAGCGGGTAAGGTGACCTTTAACTGATTTACGCCAGAACTAAAGCTACTCGACGCTTTTAAATTATGTTCAGAGTCTGTATTTACGTCGGCTAAGTCAATTTCGGTTTGATGTAGCCAATTTCCTTTGTAACGTGTTTGCAAGTAGTCAAGCGCGTACGCACTAAACATCACTGGCGCTGAACCTCTTGGCGACCCAGCCCAACTCCCGCCGGCCATAATAGACCAAGACGCAACAGGTTCACCAATTGCGCTGCCCATTAAGTCATATTCATCAGGCAATCCAAGATCGTGACCAAACTCATGAGCAACAACCCCAATTCCCGCATCGATGGGATTAATCGTGTAGCCAAATAATTTCACATTACTGCCAGCAACAGTAGCGGGTTGGTTTGCGTTGTTTGTAACGAAAAAACGGTGTGACCAAATAGCATCGGTGCCCAGTACTCCACCACCCGCTTCTTCTCCAATACTAGAGTGAAACACCATTACATGATCGATAATCCCATTAGGTTCGTTGGTAATACCGTCACCATCAATATCATCGAGATCGGTTAAATCGTAGTCTTGTAAATTAATATTAAAGGTTGCAACGGCTTTTTCTACCGCTTCTAATATAAGATCTGGGGCGTTTAGATCACGAATGTCACCTTCTCTCTCACCGTAAAACTTAGCGGGCTTATCTGCACTCACCCACCCATAAACATCTCCTGTAAATGCAAAGCTTTCACCTGATGCTTGTTGATAATAATGATGAACCGTGTTTAACGATTGACCCGATGGTCCCGGGTACGATGTGTCATTAAAGAGCATTTTTTGATAGTGAGCTTGGCTGTAATCGCTGTAGTACATAGGTGTATCTTCAGCAGTGAGTTGATTATTGTCGTAAGGCAAGTCAGGAAAGTCGATTAAGATTGCCAATACTTTAACGTTTGTTTTGTCATCGGTTGGGATTAACGATACAAAATTTGTGAACTTATTATCAAGCACTGCTTTATTGTGCACCTTTGCGGGGTCTAATACTCTGGGTTTAATCGCAACGCGTTGAGCTGTATTCACTTGCCCAATGTAGTCTTCTAAAGCAGCTTGCTCGTCGCGCTGATTAAGTTCACCGCGTTTATTCAGCCAATACACTATTTGTTCTTTATTGATCAAGCCAATATCATGAGTCGCTACAGGCTTTGCAAACACCGAAAAGCTCGACAACAAACACACGCCTGCTAAATAATTAATAAATCTCACAATTAATACCCTACCCCAGTTTCGTATATGGCTAATCATAGCTAAGTTATGCATAAATAACATGACCTTAGGTTATTTATTACAGACACTTAACGCTTGCCACACGAACAATTTAATGCATAGTTACACCTTAATATACGTGCTAAAAATGAATTTAGATGCAAGAAATACAAATCAACGCATCAGAAAAGAAAAATTAATGCAAAAAGATGCTTTTGCGGTTGACATCAGTTTCCAAAAGGCTTAAAAATAACCCTAACAAATTTTAAACAGTAGCCGTCTAGTCGGCTGTTATTTTTATAAAGAAAAAACAATGAATTTTCGCAGCCATCTTTTAGTCGTCAATGTACTCGTACTGGTCTTAGTAAAAAGCCCAGCGGGGACGTATTAAAAGATGAAAGCACGCTTTTAAAAACCCCCGCCATTTGCGGGGGTTTTTTTATGCTCTTGTAGCTAGCACACAGAGGAATGAGGATGAGTACAGCAGAATATAATGGATCCGAACTTGTTGTTCGGGCACTTAAAGAATTAAAGGTTAAATATATCTTTGGCTACCCAGGCGGGTCAGTGCTGGATTTATACGACGCACTTTTTCAACAAGATGATATCGAACATATCTTAGTACGTCATGAACAAGCAGCCACGCATATGGCCGATGGTTATGCCCGAGCAACGGGCGATGTCGGTGTGGTGCTTGCAACTTCGGGTCCCGGAGCAACAAACTGCATTACCGGTATTGCTACCGCTTATATGGACTCCATTCCTATGGTTGTGTTGTCTGGTCAAGTACCCACAGGACTGATTGGCGATGACGCCTTTCAAGAGACCGATATCGTTGGCTGCTCTCGTCCGATTGTAAAGCACAGCTTTAACTGTCGAAGCGCAAAGGAAATCCCGGCCATTCTTGCCAAAGCATTCTACATAGCCAGCACAGGGCGTCCTGGTCCTGTTGTGGTTGAATTGCCAAAAGACATGCTAAACCCAGCCATTAAATTTCCATTTGATTTTCCAAAAACAACAGAGCTTCGCACATACAACCCAAATACCAAGGGTCATTCAAAGCAAATTCGTAAAGCTGTCACTGCCATTCTAGAAGCGAAAAAGCTTGTTATTTATTCTGGTGGCGGCATTATTCTCTCGAATACATCAGAGCAATTAACCCATCTTGTAGAGTCACTTAATGCCCCCATTACAAATACATTAATGGGACTAGGTGGTATTAGCGGCACACACCCTAACTTTATCGGTATGTTGGGTATGCACGGCAGTCTAGAGGCAAATAAAGCGATGGCCCATGCCGACGTTATTTTAGCGTTAGGGGCACGATTCGATGATCGGGTAACCAATAATGTAAAAAAATTCTGCCCGAACGCCACTATTGTTCATGTTGATGTTGACCCCACATCGATTTCAAAAACCATAAAAGCACATATTCCTGTCGTTGGTTGCTTACAAACGGTACTTGAACAATTACAAAGCGCAATAGATAAAAGCTCCATTGCGATTGACCGTTCTGCACAAGAGGATTGGTGGCGACAAATTATTAGCTGGCGAGAGCAAAAGTGTCTGAGCTACAGCACCGATGGCGATAAAATTAAACCGCAAGCGGTTATAGAAGCAATTTACAAAGCAACCAATGGCGATGCGTATGTCAGCTCTGACGTAGGCCAACATCAAATGTTTGCAGCTCAGTACTACCCGTTTAAACACCCGCGCCAATGGATTAACTCTGGAGGCCTTGGCACGATGGGCTTTGGCTTGCCTGCGGCTATGGGTGTAAAACTGGCTTTCCCAGACAAAGAATCAATTTGTGTTACCGGTGATGGCTCGATTCAAATGAATATTCAAGAGCTTTCGACTTGCTTGCAATATAACCTTGCTGTGAAAGTCGTGTCACTTAATAACCGTTCACTAGGCATGGTTCGCCAATGGCAAGACATGATGTATTCAGGGCGTCACTCATCATCGTACATGGAATCATTACCTGATTTTGTAAAACTGGTTGAAAGCTATGGCCATGTCGGTATTCGCGTAGATCATATTGATGAACTACAACCAGCCATTGACAAAGCGATGTCGATTAACGACCGATTAGTATTCTTAGATATTTGTGTTGATGAAAAAGAGCATGTTTACCCAATGCAAATAAAGCTAGGGGCTGTGGATGACATGTGGTTACGTAAAGGAGTAAAAGCATAATGCGCCGTATTTTATCGATTTTATTAGAAAACGAACCGGGTTCACTGTCTCGCATTGTTGGCTTATTTTCACAGCGCGCTTACAACATTGATAGCCTGACAGTGGGCACCACTGATGACCACTCACTTTCACGTATCACTATCACCACAATGGGTGATGACCGCATTGTTGAGCAAATCACAAAGCAAGTAAATAAACTTGTGGATGTACTTAAAATCATTGATTTAACAGAAATGGCACACATCGAGCGAGAGTTATTGTTAGTTAAAGTCTTTGCTCAAGATGAAAACACCCGTGCCGCAGTCACGCGCGTTGTCGATGTGTTTCAAGGTGCCATACTCGATATGGGCCGCCACAGCTATACATTACAGCTTGTCGCAAGTACCGAGAAAATAGAATCGTTCTTGGACACGCTTCGCCATGAAACAGACTTAATTGAAGTCGTGCGTTCGGGTGCGGTCGGCATTGGTCGAGGTGATAAGGCGTTAAAGGCATAAGCCTTTACCGCTTTATGACAGACACAAAAAAAGGGCTATTAGCCCTTTTTTTAATTAATAAGTACTTATTCTTATTAAGGATTAACTTGGTCTTTAAGACCTTTACCCGCTTTAAAGCTTGGGATAGTTGCTGCTGCGATTTGGATTTCTGCACCAGTTTGTGGGTTACGGCCAGTACGCGCTGCACGCTCTTTTACCGAGAATGTGCCGAAACCAACTAATGCTACTGAGTTACCTTCTTTAAGAGAGTTAGTAACTGCGCCAGTGAATGCATCTAGTGCACGCGTTGCTGCCGCTTTTGAGATTTCTGCATCAGTAGCGATTTTTTCAACTAATTGAGCTTTATTCATTGTTAGATTCCTATTCGTTATTATTTTGCCTTCGCAAAACCTATCTTTATGCATTTTTGAAAAGTTAGCAACAGCAAATTGCTATTTTTACGTAAATTATTCAAAAATGGCTACATTTTAACTGTCTATCACTAACTTAGTGACATCAGGATTAATAAAGACTGAATTTAACCATCTTCCAAAAGGTTTTATGACAGCTAAACGATCATTCGATTTTCTCGATAACCAAGGTTACTTCCCCAACCTCGACACCAAACTTATCAATAGCGGTACGGTTAATCAAGCGCGATTGTGTTACCAAGTACATCCAATCATCGAAGTTTACAACTAAAGTACTATCGTTATAAGGAAGTTCTACCGAGTAAGTCCAATGAAACACACTGCCGTTACTATCCCCTTTCGCTTCACCCACTACATCTGAAGCGGTACCTGAAATACTCCCGTCATCATTTAGAGTGATATACCAAGTGCGAGTTTGCGTTTCCCCATCGTCATAAACAAACTGCTCATCAATCACCCCTTGGTTGCCTTGCCAGCTTGCTTGCATATCAACAACTAACTTACGCGTTAACTCGCCCTTGTGGTCTTGAACAACGCCGTACGCTTTGAGTTCACCACTGAAGAAACGTTTAAAGTTAAATTCTGGCTCTGTCCCTTTATAATAATCAACATCAGGGGCTGAACAACTCGCGACTAAAAATACCATAGCTGAAATGAACATTGCTTTGAGCTTAATCATGTTTCCCTCCTATAAGCTGTTTTCTAAGTGAAGGCTCTGTTGTGTCGGCACTAAGCCAAATTGCTAAAAAATTATCGGCAAACCTTTCATCTTCAATAGCACCGAGTTTTTCGTTGTTGAAGTAAAAAGCTCCGATTCCCTGTTGGTTTGTTTCAAATGACAAGGAATCGTTTTCTTTTATATCTGGCCATAAATCAAGTAATTGAGTATCAAAGGCACCAACCATTTCATCAAAGCCCAAATGCTGCCATTGCTCATTAGTGGCTTTAACAATATCTTTTGCCGAAAAATCTCGCAGGTACGTTAAGGTGAGTTTGGTTGGATGCTGGCCAAATACATAGTGTCCTGTGGGCGTTTCTAGTTTTGCGTTATACACATCCCAAAACAAGTATTCCATTTTTGCTTGGCCTACGGTTTTAAAACCCGTAGCGTTAGCGTTTGTCATTAATACCAGTGAGGATAATAGGAGTAATGCGAGTCTGTATTTCATTGTTCTATACCTTAAAACATATCTTTTAGACACTACGCATCACAGGGGCTAAGTGATCATTTTGAGGTTAAATAGCGTTTGTTTATGACAATAATTGCCATGAACATCGAGGCCCAACTAATGCCATAACACAACCAGAACATCCAAAGCGATATATCGATGTTTAAAACACCAAAACGCGCCCCTGCATAATAGCTACCCGGTGCAAAAAGAGCGCATACAAGCCACCCTAAATACCATGGAAGCTTTTGCAGAAACTGCATTGAAGTATTGATGGTTAAAAGCAATGCTCCCCAAAGGAGTACCAGCCAAAATGGAAAGGGGTAGACTTTAAAACTCAGTAAATTTAAGGATGTCGCAAGCCATTCAAAGCCTAACGCAAGGGGCAGGCCACACACTAGAAGCAAAAGGTCTTGCTTGCGTTGCTCGGAAAGATAGATCATCAATCCAACAACGCCTAAAGCTGGAATAACGGCTTGTTGCTCAAGGAGTAAGGCCATAAACCACACTCCCTGAAACAACACGAAATTAATAATTGAGCGCAATGTCATCGCCTGAGTGAACAAAACGAGGTCGACGAGCAACCAAATGAACTGTGCTAATCGAACGCGTTCTGAACGCGCCTTCGCAATAAGCCAAATAAAATAGCCATAAGCGATAGAAGCGTTGATCAAATTTAACTTTATCGATTTCAGGCCAGCTTGCCACAAAGCGTTCACGCCAGTCAGCCAACGTTCTGGCGTAATGTACGCCAATGTCTTTAACACTGTGAACAACCATGTCAGTTTGCTGTTTAATTTGCTTGTTCATTTCATCTAAGCATGGCAAACAACCGCCGGGGAAAATATACTGCTGTATAAAATCTGAGTTCTTTAAGTAATGGCTATAGCGTTGATCCGCAATTGTAATCGCTTGTATTAGCATTGCCCCATTAGCTTTTAACAGTGACTGACACTTAGCAAAAAAGCCAGGCAAATACTCGTGACCCACAGCTTCAATCATCTCAATAGAGACAAGCTTATCGTAGCGGCCCTCAAGGAGTCGATAATCGTGTTTAAGCAACGTTATTTTGTGCTCTAAATTTAATTCTTTTATTTTTTCTGCAACATAATCATGTTGCTCATCAGAAATAGTGGTGGTTGTGACATGGCAATCAAAATGCGTTGCAGCATAGATAGCAAATGCCCCCCACCCCGTTCCAATCTCAATGACCTTATCGCCAGGTTGCAAGTCGACTTGCTCACATATAAGAGCGAGTTTGTGTGTTTGTGCTTGTTCTAGCGTCGCTGCTTTCGATGGATACACAGCGCACGAATAAAGCATTTCGTCACTTAAAAATGCGCTGTATAAATCATTGCCTAAATCGTAATGCGCTGCGATGTTCTTTTTAGAACCCGATGCAGAGTTTTTGTTTTTTAAGTGATTGACTCGGTGAGCAATGCCACTTAAAAAAGCGAATTTTTTTTCAAAAGCGTCTAGTTTGTCTTGGTTGAGGGCAAATATTTCGATGAGTTGCGTTAAGTTATCACAATCCCAATACCCTAAAATATACGCTTCACCAGCCCCCACACTGCCCGACATGGCAAACATTTTATACATTGCGGCGTCATTTACTGTCACCGTAACACTGAGCGAACTGTGTGGATTACCAAACTGTTCGCGCTCGTTGCCATCAATTAATGTGATGCAGCCTATGTCGATACTGCTGAACGCACCTGTCACCAGTTTCTTATAAATTTTTGACAACCAACCTGTTGTAGAGGATTGCGTTAAATTTGATACTTTTTCCATCACATCACCTAATTTTAATTCTCTTGCTCGCCTGAGTGACCAATAAAGGGCACACGTTTGCAAAATAGTTTCAGCGCATGAATGTAAATACCTTTAAAAATACTCAACGTCATCGCTGGAAACTGTTTCAGCACGGCACTAACCTGCTCTTTAGTCAGGGCTTGCCTTTGCAAACGAAGTGTTGCATCAAACAAAAGAGTGTCGTCTTTTTTATTTTCAATATGAATCATAGCGTTATCAGAATTAAGTCTGACATTCCAATGATAGTTCATATCTAAGTTCATGAAAGGTGATACGGAGAAAACCTTTTTAAAGTTCACTTTTTTTTCTAAAGGTACGACATAATAATGACGTTCATTCCACGGCGTGTTACTCACTTCTGCAAGCATGTGTGTAAAATTGCCATCGGGGGTTTGATAAAAGAAAAAATTTACGGGGCTGAAGTAAATGCCAAAACAGCGCATTTGCCCCAGCATATAAACATGGCTAAACGTTGTGTTAATCCCCAGTTCTGCAAGCTTATCCAGTGCGCGTTGCTGCAATGATAACTGCATGTTGGTTTGATAGTTAAAATAATCGCTTTGTTTAAACTTTAATAGTTTAAAGCCATTACAACCAAGCCAAGGATGAATATTATTCAGCTCCTCTGGCTTGGCTAAATCGACCCACATCATGTAGAGCGGGTATTTAAAGTGATGCTCTTTTACTGCAAAACGCCGATGTCGAACATCACCAATGTAAATAGCACTATTCAAACTCAACTCCGAGTTGTTTAGCTACATTCACGGCACTTCTTACACCATCTTCATGAAAACCATTGTACCAATAGGCACCGCAGAAATAGCTGTTTTTATGGCCATCTATCAGCGCTTTTTTCTGCTGGGCAGCAATAGATTCTTTGTTAAAGACAGGATGGTGATAGATAAATTCGCGTAAGATTTTGTCTTTGTTAATTCCCTCTAAGTGGTTTAAGGTCACACAGAATTGTGGTTTACTTTCAATTCCTTGCAAAATATTCATTTGGTAAGTAACCACAGCAGCTTTGTCTGTGTTGTTATTAAGCAAATAATTCCAACTTGCCCAGGCAGCCTTACGTTTAGGAAGCAAAGAGGTATCGGTATGCAATACCACCGAATTCGCTGTGTATGGAATCGCAGAAAGTACCGCTTTTTCATCCTCAGTTGGGTCTAACAAGAGCTTTAAAGCTTGGTCTGAGTGACACGCAAAAACAACTTTATCAAACGTTTCGCTGTGACCATCATCAAAATGAACATGGGCACACTCTTCACCACGCGATACAGAACTAATATTACTGTTAAGACGAATTTTGTCTGCAAAACCTTTAATCATTGGCTTGATGTATTCACGAGACCCTCCCGGAATAACATACCACTGAGGGCGGTTGGTAATATCTAAAAGGCCATGGTTATAAAAGAACTTAACGAAGAACTCTGTTCCCACTTTGGTCATTTCTTTAATACTGGTCGACCAAATTGCAGCTCCCATTGGCAGGATATAGTGGTAACGAAAAAATTCGTTAAAATCATGCTCATCTAAAAACTCACCTAGCGTTTGGTTAGGTTGATAATTTTGATCTGCATGTAACGCCTTACACACATCATTAAAACGCACGATGTCTTTGAGTAGTTTCCAAAACTTAGGACGAAAGATATTTCGCTTTTGTGCAAATAAACTAAAAAAAGTGTGGCCATTGTATTCAAAGCCCGTTTGTTCATTATGCACACTAAAACTCATTTGCGTTTTTTGTCGTTGCACTCCCAATCGGTCGAGCAATTTTTCAAAGTATGGATAGGTTCTATCATTAAACACAATAAAGCCTGTATCAACGGCATAATCAACACCGTCAACGTTGACATCAATTGTGGCAGTGTGACCGCCTATATAGTCATTTTTTTCGAACACTGTTACATCATAATGTTTATGAAGTAGGTGCGCACAGCTTAAACCAGCTATACCCGACCCAATTACGGCCACTTTTTTCAACGTGATAATCCTTTTGCAAGCTTCAGCCATAATGGCGTAGGAAGCATTCGTAATAATTTTAAAATGAGGGTAAATCGATAAGGGAAATGCACTTCCTTACGTCGTTTTTCAACCCCTTTGTATATGTAATTAGCTGCTTTTTCTGCGCTAACCGCCATGGGCATAGGAAAGTCGTTTTTATCTGTTAAAGGCGTTTTCACAAATCCGGGATGAACCAAGGTCACGTCTACATCATTTAAATCAACAGCAAGGCTGTTTGCCAAATAACTGACTCCCGCCTTAGAGGCGCCATAGGCTTGGCTTCGTGGCAAGGGTAAATATGTGACGCTTGAACTGACAATGACCAACTGGCCACCCGGCTTAATTTTTGGCAGCAAGGCCTCTAAGCAGTAGCCCATGCTTAATAAGTTTGTTGTTACAACGCGGGTAAATAATGCACTGTCGAAATTACGCGCATCATCAATATATTCACAATTTCCTGCGTTTAATATAACGCGATCAAATTGTGTGTAGGCCACGGTGCTTGAACGGATGTCTTGCAAATTTGTGGCATCAAACTCACAACGTTCAATGTTGCTGTGGGCACTTAATTTAGCAAGCTTGTCGGTGTTACGACCACAGGCTATAACCTGCTCGCCAGCATCTGCGTATTTATACGCAAGCGCTTCACCTATGCCAGATGTCGCGCCTGTAATTAGTGTTGTCATTATGCACTCGCTCTTTTATCAATGAAACGAACTGCTGAACCAAGTAACGGAATGTGTCTGTACAGTAAGGCACCCGCATCGAAATAATCGCGATGTTGGATAATTTTTTCGTTAGAAAAAACGAGCCGACTGTGCCCTTCCACCGCTATTTTTTTACCTTTGTTTAATTTTGGATGACGGTAAAACATTGTCCAATAAATAAAGGCTTTGTTGGTCGTGTGCTCGACATCAGTGATGTTAAATTCACAAGAAATAACATTAGCGTACAAATTTTTAAAATAGCCGTGTAAAGCGGCTAAACCATCCACTGCATGAAGGGGGTCTGAAAATTGGATATCTTGATGGTAGATTTCATCAAGCAGATGCAAATTGTCTTTATTGAGTGTTTGATAAACATTAATAAATCTGTCAAGGGTCGCCTTGTCCATATCACACCTTAAACGCGTTCAACGCACGCTCTCGCGCCGCTTTATGATCAACTATTGGAGACCAATAACTGCTTTTACTTCCCTGTTTAGCTAAGTAGTCATGTGGGAAGTGAATGTGTTTCGCAGATATTTTTTCCAACTCTGGTAGATATTTACGGATAAACTCACCATCTGGATCAAAGCGCTCGCTTTGGGTGATTGGATTAAAAATACGAAAATAAGGTTGTGCATCACACCCTGTGCTAGCAGCCCATTGCCATCCACCATTGTTTGACGCCAGATCGCCATCAATCAAGTGTTTCATAAAAAAGCGTTCGCCTTTGCGCCAATCAATAAGGAGGTGCTTAGTTAAGAAACTAGCAACCACCATTCGCAACCGGTTATGCATCCAGCCGGTTTGCAATAATTGTCGCATTGCTGCATCCACAAGCGGATAGCCGGTTTTACCTTCACACCACGCATTAAAGTCATGTTCGTCGTCGCGCCATGCTAGGGCATCGTATTTATCGTTGAAGTTGGCGTATTTACTCAAACTTGGATAAATCGCAATCAGGTGACGATAGAACTCGCGCCAAATCAACTCGTTTACCCAGCAAAACAGACTACTTTTAGCATTTTTCAATACATCGGGGTGACGCTGCTGAATGAGCGCCAGCAACTGATGAACACTAATAATGCCCAGCGCTAAATAAGGGCTTAAACCAGAGGTGCCTTTAATACTTGGGATATCACGTTGTTCCTGATACGTACCAAGCTTTTCGTCGATAAAGCGTGTACATACATGGCTTAGCGTTTCATCATCAACCGGCCATTTTTCGGAGCTGCCGTCAGAGGTTAATAATTCATTTTCTTGCCACTGAACTGCAGGTGGCATATTAGGCGGCTCGGCAAAATAAAAATGCGTATCTTGAAACTGCTTTAACCACGCATTTTTGAAAGGCGTGAACACTTTAAACATCTCGCCACTTTGGTTTTTAATACTGCCTGGGGGGGCAATAACATCACCATCATAGCTGTAAAAATGTACATCTAGCGCATCAGCTTTAACTAAAAATGCATTATCTCGTTCAACTTCATTGAGTTCGTATTCATTATTTGCATAAACACTTTCAATAGAATGCTGTTGGCAAAACGCTGAGAGCTTATCAACACACCCCGAATAATCGTGTGCATCAATAAGGTGTAATGTAATGCCTTTATCAGCTAAAAGTTGCCCTAAGAATGCTAAACGGCGCTTTAATAAATCAATCTGAATAGGTGCTACATCATGTTGTTGCCATTGTTTTTCGGTTATAAAAAACACCGCATCTTGGCATCCATTGTCGATAGCGCGATATAAAGCGTCGTTATTAAAAAGGCGCAAATCGCGCCTAAACCAAAATAATGTCTTCATTAAATTCCGTAGCGTAATTTCAGTTCGTTCGGGTAAGGGTCAAAATAGACTTGCTTTGCAAGGTATTCATTGGGATGTATTTTTAGATGGTGCTTAATTAAGGTAAGCGGTACGTACAAAGGAACAAGTCCTTTTCGATACTCGTCAATCGCATCGCGAAGCTCTTGCTTTTCAATTTTAGTGAGCGACTTTTTAAAATACCCCTGCAAGTGCATTAAGGTATTGGCATTATTTTTTCGCGAAGCAGGTTTCTTTAATGCGGTCATTAGTCCCAAAATGTACTCATTCGCGAGCGCATTAATATCTTCGCCATCAAATGTGCCCAGTAAGTTACCCAAGTTTCGATACGCCTCGTAATTATGAGCCATCAGCAAATATTTATATTGCGCATGAAACTGCGTTAAACGGTGCACGGTAATGGGTTGCTCATTAAGCGTTTGCCAATGTTTGTAGGTGTAGACCCGCATGACAAAGTTTTCACGCAGGTGCATATCGTTTAAGCGACCGTTTTCTTCACAGGGTAGTAGCGGGTTGTGAGCCATAATTTGCTCAGCAAAAAAACCAACGCCCTCAGAAGTATTTCCGGTACCCGCTTCATTGTAAATTTTAATCCGTTCCATGCCACAGCTTGGGCTTTTAGCACAAAACACAAAACCGCTTAACTCAGCAGTTTGTTCTGTTGCCACGCGCTTACCATACTCAGTCAGTTTAGGGCCAACATCGCCCGTGCCATCTGGTCGACATACTTTTATCGTGTCACCAACACGCACTTGGCGAATGGTCGGTCGCGGTATTGGCAAACCAACCGCGACTTCAGGGCAAAACTTTTTATACTCGACATGATTAGCTAACTCATCCATGCAAAAGTTTGATTTTTTGTGACCACTATCAAAACGCACTTTATCGCCTGCTAAGCAAGCACTAATACCTATTTTTATTGTCGATTGCAGCATAAAGTTCCTACTAATAAATCAAATTACCAATTGGATTAAGTAATTTGCTGATACCCTTGTTAAAGTGTAGAGCACTGCTCACCACCGTAAAACATAAGCACCCTTGCGCCGTTTTAGGCGTATGATTATGACGCCCATCAAGCATCATAAAATCTCCAGGTACGTAACTGCCTTCTTCATCACTAAACTCACCCTCTAGTAGTAAGGTTAGCTCAAATCCAGTATGTGTGTGCTCTGGAATTTCACCCCCTGCATCAATATGTAAAAGACTGGCTCTTAAAGCACCGTCGTCTATGTCAATGCGTGAGCGAGCCAACTTACCAAGTTGCATAAAGTTACTGTGACCAATACGTGTTAATGCGCGAGGCAATGTGTAAGTTTTGTCTTTAATATCGATCGTAATGGGGGCTTGCTCGTAAATTTCGTCGATTGCATCGTCTGCTGTAATTGCATCGAATAAGCCTGCATCAAATGAATCTTCACTATCAGCATCAAATCCTGCAAATACATTATCAGCCTGTTTGGCTTCGAGTGCTGCAATCTCTTTTTTACACACGGGGCACATTTCAACATGAATAGCAACAGCGATACTCAAAGATGCTGGCAAATTGCCTTCGCTGAACTGCATGAGAATGTCGTTAGAAGGATGGTGCTTAATCATGTTGGTCTCCCATTTCGTTGCGTAACTTCTGCAAGGCCAAGCGAAGACGAGACTTCACTGTGCCTACGGGAATATTTAAATGCTCTGCAAGTTGTTCTTGCGACATATCTTGAAAATACACCCCACGTACAACTTCACGTTGCGCCTGAGGCAGCTTGTTAAGGTACTGCTTAATTTGTTTGTCTTCTAAATGGTCGCTAAATTCGTGTTGACCCGGAGTTGCTTCATCAATAAGTGGCCAAATATCTTCGCTGATACACTCTTCTCTACTGCTTTTCATTTTTCTTAGCATGTCGAAAGAAGCATTACGCATCACGGTATAAACCCATGTCGTTGCAGCCCCTTTATCCTTGTGATAGAGGTGTGCCTTGCGCCAAACTGAAGTAAGCGTTTCTTGCACAAGCTCCATCGCTTGCGCTTCAGAGCCAAATTGTTTAATTCCAAAGCGCTTTATTTTTGGCGAAAAATATTGGAACAACAGCGCAAACGCCCGTTTATCGCGGTGCGTTGCAACTGCAAATAATGCATCTGCAAGCTCTTTGCTTGGTGTATCTGGCATGGCAGTGAATTGACCTGTGTTAGGTTTACAACCTGTTTGAAGTTGTTGACTTACCATTTTAATGTCATCCAATTATTGTCGTTACGTACATTACGCAGAGCGACAACAAACAGATCACATTAATCAGTAAATTCGGTATTAATCAAAGTATGGAGGAAACTTAGCAAATTTTCAAAGTTAGATTTAAAGGCAAGTTGTTGTTTTTTAACTAGTGAAATGGGTAATATTTCGAGCCAACGCGCAGCAACCCACGCAAGGTTATCAAATTGAGGGGCTTTATAGAGTGCAGCTAAATCAGGTTGATTCGCAAATACAGCTTGCAACGTATGGCTTAGCAATAAGTTTTCATCGGTGACGACTGATTTTACATACCAGCTCGGTTTCGACACGCGCTCAACATCAGCATGACGAAGCGCTTGTTTATCATAAAATGGTTGATTGATAGACACGGCATGCTCTGCATACACATCAATGAGTAACTGCCCGCTATCATCTTGATTAAAATCGGTTATTTGCATCATACAACCGAACTCAGGCAGGTTAAGCTCTGTGTCGTGTTGGTATGTGCAAAGCACAAATCCGGTGTTGTCTTTAACAGCTTCTTTTACCATGGTTAAGTAACGCTGTTCAAAGATTCTTAGCTTTGTGTACCCTTCAGGTAAAATAAAAACCGGTAAAGGAAAAATCGCACGCTTCATAAAGTCAACTATCAAAAAACCACATGCCTTTAGTTACGTGCGCTTTTAGTCCGCCGATCAATATTTCATGAAATCTTAATTCTATTTCCTATCCTAAAAATTGAACCATTGTGCAACATTACGAAATAACTCGATTGATGCATACGCACTGAGTAAACTCAACACAGGTGCAACCATAAGTAAAAATAAGCTGATTTCACTACTCATTGTCCTGCCTCCTTACTGCTTGTTAGTTACTTCAGATGTTTTTGCAGCCAACGTTACGGCTTCTTTTGAAGCGGTGTCCGCATCACCCATGTAACTTTCAAGTAATTTTTGAGCATCAAACTCAATGCTTTTATTCACACTTTGCTTAAGCTCTATACTTGCTTGTTGAACATAGCTTTTAATGGTTTGTGTGATGGTGTTACTAATGTCTAATTCAAAGTCAGTAGCACTTGCTTGAGCAGACCCTAATACAAGTAACGCAGCAGTCGTAAGTTTTAGTGAGTTATTCATAATGATATTCCTTGTCTCTTTAAGTAATTAGTCGTAATTACATAATCAAAGGTTGTGCCATCATGAAAATATTTTATAAATACTTGTTTTTAAATGAATTTTATAGACAATTAATTTTTGCACTTATTCAGTATTGGTTAATAAAACCAATGAAATTTACTTTTTTAACCAACTTTTAGTGAAAAAAATAAGCGTTGATAAATTCAGCGTACACTTGTACACTGAAATTGTTTTTTAATTCATTTTTATTAGATGGTCTATGACAACTGCGCTTCCTTATTCACGCCAAGAAGAACAACTTAATGTGCTCACACATGGCTTAGGTGTCCTATTTTCTGTGTATGTACTGTGGGACTTAGTGTCACAATCAAACGCAATGTCAGCCACCGTGAGTGCTGTTGTGTATGGCTCAAGCTTATTGGTACTTTTTTTAGCCTCAACGCTCTACCACGCAAGTACAAAAGAGCGCCTGCGTGCTATTTATAAAAAGTGTGACCACTGTGCAATTTACTTACTGATTGCGGGTACCTACACGCCTTATTTAGTTATTTCGTTGTCGGGCGCGTGGGCAGTGGCCGCATTAGTGTTTATTTGGTCTTTAGCCATTGGCGGGGTAATTTATAAGTTGCTTGTAAAGCATACCAATAAAAAAATATCGCTCACAACATACTTATTGATGGGTTGGTTTGCACTTGCTCTTGTTTACCCTTTATATTTGAATCTTGACCCAAGTGCGTTGTGGTGGTTACTCGCAGGCGGCATTGCTTATAGCTTGGGAACTTTCTTTTACAGCGCTAAAACGCGACATTACAGTCACGCTATATGGCATGTATTTGTACTTATCGGCTGCGTATGTCACTACCTATCTATTAGTTTATACGTGTATTGAGGCGGGTTTATAAATTTATAGCGGGCGTAGTGGCTTAGTCCCATTGATGTATACGCATATTAATTTTTGACTTGTTAAAGGTGACACCCTCTATTATCAGTTTTTCACGTTGCTCACGGTGTTTAGGTGTGCCTTCAGGAAAGGATATTTTGCCCTGACTATTGACCACCCGATGCCATGGAATTTTAGAATCGCTTGGCATCATTTTTAATAATCGTCCCACCAGTCTTGCATTATTAGGATAACCAGCAAGACCAGCTACCTGCCCGTAGCTGGCTACTTTTCCCTCTGGAATAGAGGCTATAACCGTATAAATGAGTTCTTCTTTAGTTGCTTGTTGCACGAATTGAATCCAAATACTGTTTACTTACTTCACTAAATGCCTGCCAAATAGCCCTCGCAACCGGGCCATGGTGCACGGAGTGCTGTCTAAATACGCGAATTTCTGCACCAAATTGATGCTCTCTATCTGTAATTTTTATTTGCTGTAAAAGACCTGCTTCTATTTCACTTTGACAGTGCTGTAAACTGATCATTGCCCACCCTGCCCCAGAAAGCAAAAACGATTTAACACTGGTTATATCATCAATTTTCATCAAGGCAGACCCTAGCGTATAAGAGAGTCTGTCGCTATCAAAACTTAAGTCACTCTCAAACATTGCCAGACACGGGTAATTTTGAATGTCGGCAAAGCTAATTTCCGCTGGCACGACACTTGGCGCACTTACAATGCCAATGTCAAATTTACCAATGGGTAAACTTTCTAGATCACCCGTCGCATGAAACAAATCAAACCATGGGCCAATTCCTAAATCTGCTTGATGGCTATTTACTTGCTCTAGCGAAACAAAGCGTTTACCAGACGAAATACTAAACTCGGTGCTCGAAAAGCGCTTGAAAGTGTGGCTAATGACTTGGTTATAACTATGTTGATGGCACAGCTGCTCGTAACAAATTCGGTAATTAGCTTCATTACCGAGTGCAAGCTCTTTAGCTAACGAACTTAACTCACTGTTAGCATTAAGCAACTGACGCGCCTCTCGATAAAAAATACGCCCTTTTTCAGTCAAATGTAATCGGTAGTGTGCACGGTCTAATAACTCAAAGCCTAGTTCAGACTCTAGCTTCTTGATGGCAATTGTAAGGGCGGGTTGTGTTTTATGAAGCTTTACCGCCGCTTGGCTCAAACTAGAGCTTTGCACGATAGCATCTAAAATAATTAATTGATTTAAATTCATTAACCGCAAACCCTATTAATAAAATTAATGATGTTTCTAAAATTTAATAATTTTTATTTTATATCTTTGCAGCGTATCCTGCAGCAAATTTATGCTTTCATATCTATGGAGAAGACAATGAGATTGGCATCCGCCGTGTTATTCACCACTGTATTATGGTCACTTGCGGCATGTACAGAGCAAACTGCGCAAAGCAACGCTGAGCCGGTCATACGCCCTGTTAAACTTTTCAATACCAACAGTCAGTCAGATCAGGCTATTCGTAGTTTTCCTGCTGAAGTCGTTGCCAACCAAGGGTCTTACTTGGCCTTTAGGGTTAATGGTGAATTACTTGAGTTTCCTGCACTTGCTGGCCAACATGTTGAAAAAGGCCAACTTCTTGCCAAACTTGATCCAGAAGATTTTCAGCTTCAGTACGAAGAGCGAAAAGCACGTTTTGAGCTTGCTGACTCGCAACTTGAACGCGTTCAAAAGCTATTTGATCGCTCCATCGCAAGCCAAGCAGAGCTAGACCAAGCACTGGCAAATAAGCAAGTGGCAGAGTCTGCTTTAAAAATTGCAAAAACCAATTTAGATAACAGTGAACTTCGCGCTCCTTTTGCGGGGACTGTGGCAAAAGTTTTTGTGAAAAACTTTGAAAATATCCAAGCAAAGCAAAACATATTACGTCTTGAAACCCGCGACTTAATGGATGTGGTTATCCAAGTGCCTGAAAAACTCATTGCACGCATTGATAAAGACGTTAACTACCAACCTGATGTTATTTTTGATGGCTACCCAGACAAGTCGTACCAACTCACCGTAAAAGAATTTGACACCCAAGCTGACCCAACCACCCTTACATACAAAGTGGTGTTTTCGCTGCCAGTGCCTGAAGACTTTAATCTTCTTGCGGGAATGACAGGCCGTGTTGATATTGATTTAAGCAAAATCACCCACTCACAATCAGCGTATATTCTGCTGCCTGTTGAGGCAGTGTTTTCAGAGCCTACAGAGTCTGAAAAAAATAATAGCTATGTATGGCTGTATGACGAAAACACCGGTTTAGTTCACAAAAAAGCGGTTAAAGTGGGCCAATTACACCGCAACGGTATTGAAGTGCTTTCAGGTATTGAGCAAGGTCAAATGGTGGTTGCTGCAGGTGTGCATTCCTTAGAGGAAGGCATGAAAGTACGTCCATGGCAAAAAGAGCGAGGCTTATAATGAGCTTTGCTGCACTTGCTATTGAGCGAAAAGTTATAAGCTGGATGTTCGCACTGTTTTTGCTAATAGGCGGCACCGTGGCTTATTTTGGTTTAGGGCAACTTGAAGACCCTGAGTTCACTTTGAAAAAAGCAATGGTGATCACTCTGTACCCAGGTGCCTCACCACAACAAGTTGAAGAAGAAGTTACTTTTCCAATTGAAAATGCAATTCAACAATTACCCTATGTTGATTATGTCACCAGTATTTCGTCGCCCGGTAAATCACAAATTACCGTTGAGATGAAAAGTAATTACCGCAAACAAGACCTTCGCCAAATTTGGGATGAATTGCGCCGTAAAATTAACGACCAAGCCGCAGCAATGCCTTCGGGTGTTTACCCAAGTAAAATTATGGATGATTTTGGTGATGTTTACGGTGTGATGTATGCCGTGACAGGTGATGGCTATTCGTATGATGAGTTAAAAGACTACGTTGATTATTTAAAGCGTGAGTTAGTGCTGGTTGATGGCGTAAGCAAAGTAACCGTTGGCGGTGAGCAACAAGCACAGGTAATGGTTGAAATTTCAACCCGAAAATTAGCACAATTAGGTATTTCGCCAGACCGTATTTACCAGCTTTTGCAAACCCAAAATAGTGTTTCTAACGCGGGGAAAGTACGGGTTGGCGATGAATCAATTCGTTTACACCCCACCGGTGAATTTAAAGACGTTAAAGAGCTTGAAAACCTTTTAATTTCAAAGCCGGGTGAAAACGAGCTTATATATTTAGGTGATGTTGCAACGGTATTTAGAGAGTATGCAGAAGTACCAAATAACATTATTCGCTTTAATCAGCAGCAAGCACTCCTTGTAGGCGTGTCGTTCAGCACAGGTGTAAACGTGGTTGATGTGGGCGCTAAAATAGACGCGCATTTAGCATCGTTAGAATACCAACGCCCACACGGTATAGAGATTAATAGTGTTTATAATCAGCCAGCAGAAGTCGAAAAGTCAGTCAGTGGTTTTATTATTAGCTTACTTGAAGCCGTTGCTATCGTCATTGTGGTGTTGCTGGTATTTATGGGCTTTAAAAGCGGTGTACTAATAGGTGTCATTTTACTCCTAACCGTACTCGGCACCTTTATCTTTATGAAGCTATTTGCCATTGATTTGCAGCGGATTTCGCTCGGCGCTCTGATCATTGCGCTCGGTATGCTGGTTGATAACGCGATTGTTGTTACCGAAGGTATTCTTATTAATTTAAAGCGCGGGCAAACTAAACTACAAGCTGCAACCAATATTGTTGATCAAACTAAATGGCCGTTATTGGGTGCAACCGTGATTGCGGTTACTGCATTTGCCCCAATTGGTTTAAGCTCGGATGCCAGTGGTGAGTTTGCAGGTAGCTTATTTTGGGTGTTGTTTATTTCGTTATTACTCAGTTGGATTACGGCAATTACACTCACGCCTTTCTTTGCTGACTTAATGTTTAAACAAGCTACGGAAAAACAGCCTCACCACGATGAAGACCCTTATCAAGGTATCATCTTCAATGTGTATAAAGGTGTTTTGCATTGCGCAATGCGTTACCGTAAAACCACCTTATTGCTCATGGTGATCATGCTCGTTAGTGCGGTATTTGGCTTTAAGTTTATTAAGCAATCATTCTTTCCGGCCTCGAACACCCCCATGTTTTATGTCGATTACTGGCATACTCAAGGTGCCGATATTCATACCACGATGGACGGGGTAGCAAAACTTGAAGCGTTTCTACAAGCCGATCCTCTCGTTGAAGAAGTGACCACCACGGTTGGCCAAGGTGCTCCTCGCTTTATGCTGACATACGCGCCAGAAAAGTCATACCCAGCTTATGGACAGTTGATTATTCGTGTACAAGATCGTGAGGCCGTGACAGCCATGATCAAAAAAGTGCGCGACTACCAACATGAACATGTTCTCGATGCGCAGCTTAAAGTTAAACGCATGGAAATTGGGCCATCGACCGATGCAAAAATTGAAGCGCGCTTTTCAGGCGCTGATCCTGTCGTACTTCGTCAGCTCGCTAAGCAAGCAAAAGACATTCTTCATCAAGACGCTGGTGCCTTTAATATTCGTGATGATTGGCGTGCTCGCTCTAAACTTATTCGTCCGCAGTTCAACGAACAAAAAGCACGCCGTTTAGGGATTGCTAAGTCTGATCTTGATCAGCTTTTATTAACAAGCTTATCGGGTAAACAGGTCGGCGTGTATAAAGACGGCACGCAAATGCTGCCCATTATTGCACGCTCGCCTGCAGAAGAGCGGTTAAATGTCGAAAGCCTGCGCGACTTACAAATATACAGCCCTGTATTGGGAGTCTTTGTGCCAGTTACGCAAGTAGTTGATGACTTTGTTGTTGAATGGGAAGACAGTTTAATTATGCGCCGTGACCGAAAACGCACTATCACTGTCATGGCAGACCATGATGTGATTGGTGATGAAACACCTGCGAAGCTGTTTGCCCGTGTCCGCAAAGATATTGAAGCGATTGACCTGCCACACGGCTACGAGTTGCAATGGGGCGGCGAGTTTGAATCAGCAAGCAAAGCACAAAAAGCGATTTTTGGCTCATTACCGCTTGGTTACTTGGCAATGTTTGCAATTACTGTATTGCTGTTTAACTCAGTTAAAAAACCACTGGTTATCTGGGCTACAGTGCCTCTGGCAATCATTGGTGTATCGGCAGGTTTGTTATTAATGAATGCAGCGTTTAGCTTTATGGCACTGCTTGGTTTACTGAGCTTAAGTGGCATGTTGATTAAAAACGGCATCGTATTAGTGGATCAAATTAACCTCGAACTCGATAGCGGAAAAGAGCCCTATCAAGCCGTGTTTGATTCAGGCGTTAGTCGTGTGCGCCCAGTCGCTATGGCAGCGATCACGACTATTTTAGGAATGATCCCACTTTTATTTGACGTATTCTTCCAATCAATGGCGGTCACAATCATGTTTGGGCTTGGTTTTGCGACAGTACTGACACTTATTGTTGTGCCAGTGCTTTATACACTGTTGTTTAAAATTAAAGTACCTAAACAACGCCACAGTAATTAAGTACTCTTGTATTTGTGCCTCCCCTGAAAGGATATTTTCAGGGGAGGCACTAAAAATTAATTGTATTTGTATCCAATCAATTGCTCTAACCGATGCGCAATTGCAATCAACTCTTTTTCACTCAACGCACCACCCGTAATAGAAAGTCCAACGGGCATATGATGCACTTTACCCATAGGCAGCGTTAAATGAGGGTAGCCAGATACAGCCGGGTAAGTAGAAAAGCTGCCCGTGAAGTGATCCCCATTGATACGGTCTATTGACCACGCGGGTGTTAAAGTCACAGTAATAATTGCATCAAGATTGTGTTCTTTAAGCATTTTATCTAAGCCATCTGCTCTGGTTGCTTGATGCACTTTTTGTAATGCTGTTAAATACTTCTGGTCGGTTAACGTTGCTTTTTGCTGCGACTTTTCAAATATTTCTTGTTGAAAGTAAGGCATCTCCTTAGTAGCGTGAGCTTGATTAAACTGGATCAACTTTTCTAGTGTCAGCGATTTATATTCGTTTGGCAGTTGAGCAAGGTAGTCATTTAAAGTCGCTTTAAACTCATAGAGTAAAACATCATAACTATCTTGATAAAAATGATCATATGGCTCTGTCGATAACCCCTCAACTAATAAAGCACCTTCTTGTTCGAGCATCTGTTTAGTCTGGTTAAAAAGTGACTCAACTTGCTCATGAGCAAGTGGCGCAGCATACAGTACACCTAAACGCTTGCCTTTTAATGAGATGGCACTTTGCTCTGGCGTATAGTCATAATTAAGGTGCCCTTTTGCGATGTTTGTTGCGGGATCTTTTTCATCAAAACCTTGCATAACTGACAGTAAAATGGCCGCGTCAATTACCGAGCGTGTCATAGGCCCCGCTGTATCTTGCGTATGAGAAATAGGCACAATGCCATGGCGGCTCAATAAACCTACCGTGGGCTTTATACCCACAATACCATTTGCAGAAGACGGACACGTAATAGAGCCATTTGTTTCAGTTCCAATCGCAGCAACACTTAAAAAGGCGGCAACAGCAGCACCAGAGCCTGAACTAGACCCGCACGTAGAACGATTTAAATCATGGGGATTACGCGTTTGCCCCCCAATCGCACTCCACCCAGACGATGAACGTTCAGAGCGCATATTGGCCCATTCACTTAAATTTGTTTTGCCTAAAATAATGGCCCCTGCACGTTTAAGTTTGGCAATAATTGGCGCATCTCTGTGCGTAAAATTATCTTTTAATGCTAACGAGCCTGCCGTTGTAGGCATAGTCTCAGTTTCGATATTATCTTTTACTAAAATTGGTATGCCATGCAAAGGGCCGCGTAACTTACCATGACTAAGCGCTTCATCAAGTTGCATAGCTATGCTTATAGCATCGGGGTTCATTGCAACCACAGCATTTAATTGAGGATTGAGCTCATCGATTTGCTGAATAAAAAACTGTGTTAATTCAGTTGCTGTGAGCTGTTTTTCTTTCATTGCCTGAATTAATTGCGGGATTGTACTTTGTTGAACAAGGTTTTTTAGTTGTTGATTTCTTTGTTCAGAGAGTGGGGTATTTTCTTTTGCAGACACATTAACTGTAAAGCATAAAGCGGCTAAAAAAACACTTAATGCGAATACATGTAAAGCACGAATAACCTGACTAATTCCTGTGTACATTTGTCGTTCCTGTTTTATAGAGTGTTGTTGATTGTTATTTTAAAATCGGTATTTACCCATACTTTTGTAAAAGATCCACCTTCTAAAGAAGGTGGCTTTGCATTAGCCCCCTAGAAGGGGGCGTTGTTTACTGGAGTGTTAACTGCGCCTGCTCTTGCACCTCTTCCTTTTCTTGGTGCCTGACATACCGCCTTATTATTTCTTCATTTATCCCTACAGTATCTACGAAGTACCCTCTCTGCCAAAAATGGTTTCCCCATAACTTGTTTTTCCTTAAGTATGGATATTTGCTAAATAGCTTTAACGCTATTTTTCCCTTTAAAGCACCCATTAATTTCGAGACTGATAACTTCGGCGGTATCTTT
>NZ_JAJJZF010000018.1:0-88356 GCF_020966275.1 Pseudoalteromonas sp. MB41
ATCAAGTAAAGCTTAATGAAAATGGCATTACTCCATCGATGACCGATGGCTATGATTGCTATCAAAATGCATTGGCGGAGCGCATTAATGGCATATTGAAGCAAGAATTCTTACTCTATAAATGCCAAAATCTGAAAGAGCTACGTGAACTCGTCGAAGAATCAATAGTAATATACAATGAAATGAGGCCGCATTTGAGTTTAGGCATGGAAACCCCAAACCAAGTGCATAAAAAAGACCAGGAGCAAAAGCTACTGGCCTTCAATTAAAACCGTCAACGTATTTTAGGACGAGACAATCAATATCAGCCTCAGGTGATTTATACACTTCTAATCCAGAGACAATTTCAGAAGGAAGCATCGTGTAGTTAAAGCCTCGGCTTGCTGAAGAATCAACCCACCAATCAGCAGAGCCAACGGCTTGGCCATTTAAAAGAGTACGGTTTTGGTTTTCTGATGTACCGCGAATACTTATCCGCTCACCTTCGCCAAAGGCACGACTCATCGATACACCAGTAATACGTTGCAGTGATTCTGCAACGTTTTGGTCTGGAAACTTACCAATATCCTCTGATGTCACTGCATCGACGATAGAGTTTGCAAAGCGTTTAGTATTTAGTGATTTGACGACACTGCCACGAATACCGCGAACTTGAATTACTTCTACTTCATCAGTGGTGGCTTGGCCAGTTTCATTAGCAAATACAGGTGAAGCTACGCCCGCACTTAATAATGACAAACTGATCGCTAAACTGAGTTTATTCTTGTTTAAGTTCAACATTGTCGATCCCCTTGAATTCGAACTTGTGTTTTATCATTTAGGTTTAAGTGCTTAGCGGCATACACAGAGCACTTAACTGGTGTCAAACTAACGCAACGTATAGCGTGCTTATTTTTCTTGCTCTGCCAAAAGGCAGCGCTGTCATAAAGTTTGAGTGGTTATTAAACGCTTTTCTTGATTGGGGAGTCTTGAATTTGAATGAAAAGTTGTGAAATGTTAAAAATCAATTAAATTTAGACTTTTGTTCTGTTTAATGTTTTGATTTATTAGTGTTTTTTATTTTTATTTTTGTTGGTTATTTTAATGAGTTAAATTTACTTATTGTTTTTTAGATAATTAAATAGCGGACATTCACAACTTTAAGATGAAAAAGTTGGCAAATTTAAAAACGATTCGATACTGATTAAAAGAAGCTGAGAATAAACACAAAGAAGGAAATTTTAAATTGTCGCGGGGCACCTACATATTTTGTTTGTATCAGTTATGCAGTAACCTCGTTTTTAATGCGAAGCTTTAATCCTTGGCGAATTTGGTTTTCTTTAGAAGGGGTGTTTTCTTGACTTTACACGCTTGCTTACGGCTGCCAATAACCAAAAAGCCCGAGTAAACTCGGGCTTATATAAATTACAAACTCTTTTTCGGTGGCAGCGCAACGTTGGCGAAAATTAAACCCGCTACTAACGACATAAAAATCAAGAATGTTTGCTGACCTATGTGCTCGGCGTACACAAAATCTTGACCTTCAATCAGCGAGTTTAGGCCAATGTAGGTCTTGCTTCCCGGGACTAACACGATTAATCCTTGCATGGCGACGATAGAAGCAGGTGCATTCGCAACACGGTTAAACAGGTTACTAAAAATACCAACCGATAATGCCCCTACAAATGTACCCAAGGTGTAGTCAAGATACATTGCTGAGCCAATGCTTGTACCATATGCAATAAAACCTGATGCAATTGACCATAGCGCATGTTTAAGCTTGGTTCTAAATATCACGATTAAGCTGCTACATAACATGAAAATAGCCAGCCATGCGGTCCACTTGGGTAATGGTTCTGGTTGCACAAAATCGGCTTGTCCGAAAATCGCAAACCCGATACCAATACCAATAAAAGCACCAAAATAGAGTTTAAACAGCAACATAAAGGAATCCATGACTCTGGCTGTTCCCGACACCAAATGCCTCGCTGCAAGTTCGGCAAAGCCTAACGCTAAAGCAAGCCCCGGTATAAACACAATAATGGCAGAGAGAACAACTAACCGAATATTAATTTCGGCATCGAGGTACACACTCACTGCACACGCTAAAATAGCGGAAACAATGGCCACTAATGGTTCAAGCATATGAGCAACGCGTTTAGAACGTGTTGACCAAAGAACAAATAAATACACCACTAAAGTCAGCAGTGCAGACCAAAATACATCATTCCAACTGGTGCCCATTAGCATTGCAAATGCACCACCTGATGTTGCAAACGCAACGCCAGTGGTAAATTTGTTGTAAGGGTTTGGCATGGTGTAAATAATGTCGAGCTGTTTATCAACCTCTTGCAAGGTTAACTCGCCATTGAGCATTTTATTTACCAGATCATCGGTATCAGCAAGCGAGCCTAAGTCATGATCACCCGGATCAACGCGTGCAACATGGGTGTACTCTTCTTCGTGGCCATCTGTCCAGATCACAAACGTCACTGAAGTAGGCGACATGACGAAGGAGGATTTTAGGCCAAGATATGTTGCGACTTCCATTAAGTGCGCTTCAAGTCGATATGCTGGTGTGCCATATTTATGGAGCATTTTACCCAGCTTAACGATAAATTTTCGTTTTTCAGTAAACGTTGCGTTTTTCAAAGGCGTTTTGAACCAAAGGTTAAATTGTTCAGTTAAGGATAGACCAAATTTCAATAAGATATAGTCTGCAAAGCAGACTATAAAGCTTAAATTTACCAGCGCGATTTTAGCGACAAACGCTACTATGTCTAGTGTTATTTAGGGGTAATTTACTTATTTTTTGCTTCAATCCATTGCGCCATATATTGTGTTGAACGCATTGTGTGATGTTTCAGCATTTGCCCTGTGAAATTGTTGTGTCTATGGCTTATCAGTGACTCACTGACGTGTTCAATTTTAGCCATTAATTGCGCTTCAAGTTTTGATTTATCATAATATTTTTGCAATAACTGTTTGCCATATTGCTGAGCTTGAATAAACGCAGATTCATCTTTGTAAAGTGCTACGGCGGCGTCGGCAAATTGCTCTGCATTTTCGCAAACTGTACCTGGCCACGGCTCGTTTAGGTGCATGCCTTCACTGCCAATTGGGGTGGTGACACTCGGCGTTTGCATGATCATCGCTTCCAGTAACTTACCTTTAATACCGGCACCAAAGCGCAGTGGTGATAAGCATACGCGAGCATCTTCCATCACTTTATAGGCATCATCTGCCCAGCCTTTTATTAAAAATCCTGTTTTAGGGTTATTAAGTGCCGTTGCTTTAGGCGGTGGGTAAGAGCCATAAATATGTAATTCGGCGTCAGGTAGTTGCTTGCGGATCAACGGCCAGATTTGTTGTAAGTAAAGGACTGCATCCCAATTTGGGGCATGGCGAAAGTTACCAATCGTCATAAAATGCTGGCGCTCATTAAAGGGTTTTGTGTTGGTCGGAAGCGCTTTTAAGTCGACTAAAAATGGCAAGTGATGCAATAACGCACTATCAACGTTGAATACATCGTTTAGTAATTGCATTTCATAGTGCGAGATGATCAAACTAATATCTGAGCGCAAAATAGCAGCTATTTCACGTTTGGCAATATCACTGTGTAAGTCTGCAAAGCTGAATGCACGTCCTGCTTTATGTGCCTCGTGGCGAGCGTTTCTTAAGCATTGCAAGTCTTCTGTGTCGAGGATTTTTAATGCATTGGGACAGTATTTATCTACACGCCAACCAAATTGCTCTTCCATCATGAAGCGATCAAACATCACGATATCGGGATTATAAGCTTGTACATACTGATCAAAGCTGGCGCAGTTTAGGGCAATGACTTGGCTGGTTATGCCTTCGTTTGCAAGGTCAATCATGTGCTCTGTTTTTTGCGCTGGACTGGCAAACTCGACTTGCCAGTTTTGTGCTCGAAAGGCGCGCAATAGCGACATCATGTGGGTGCCGGCGGCAGAGGAGTTTGGCTCTGGCCATACATAGCCGATCACTAACACTTTTTTCATTGACTTGAGTCTCGTATTTGTAAATTGACATCCACCAAAGTGCGGACAGGTGGTGTCGATTGATTAAGAAGTTCTTTTAAAACTTGGCAAGTGCGCTTACCAATTTCATCGGCATTTATTGCAATGGTTGAGAGCGATGGTAGCATTAATCGCGAGTCTTCAAGATCATCAAAGCCAACAACTTTAATGTCTTTGCTCGGTTCTAATCCATGTTGGCGCATTGCTTCAATGGCACCATAAGCAATCACATCGTTAAAGCAAATAATCGCTTTGATATGCGGGGATTTTTTGATCAAACTGTTGAAGGCTTCGCGGCCACCTTGACGATTTGTTTGTGCCTGAATAACACGTTTGTCTTCGCTTATATTAAATTGTTTAAGCGCCGATAAAAAACCACTCAGTCGCTCATGGTAGTCTGATATTTCATCTACACCACCTAAAAAAGCAATTTCTTCAATACCTTGCGACAGGATATGGCTGGTAGCAATATGAGTGCCTTTTTTGTTGTCGGGTAAAACGCACGGTGCTGCCGAAAAGGGAACCTCACGCATTATATTAATTACAGGAAAGCCGCTATTAATCAGGTCATCTTGCCAGCTTTGTTCGGTGCCAGGGGCCGGGCACATAATAAAAGCAGACACATTGTATTCTTTTAGAGTTTTTACAACTTGCTTTTGTCTTTCTACACATTCGGCAATATTTACCAACATAGGCAGCATTCCTAAATCGTAAATATGCTTCTCCAAGCCTACTGCTAGTTGCGCTGAGTAGGGGTTGGTTAGGTCATTAATTACCAGTGCGACAAGATTCGAGCGCTTACTTCGAAGTGCTGCGGCGTCTCGGTTATATACATAACCAAGCTTATCGATGGCAGTCAGCACTTTTTCTTTACTTTTATTACTGACTTTATCACTGTTAGTGAGAACCAAAGACACGGTAGATTTTGATACTTGCGCTTCTTTGGCTACGTCCCAAATAGTGACTTTGCCCGTTGATTTTTTCATTTTTGTTTAGCGAAAAGTAGCGAATATAGTGTGCTTATATTAGCGTAATTTAGTGATTTAAGTCACTGATTAGCTGCCAAAAGAGTCGAAACTCTTTATAAAATGTCTTAAACTATTTTCTTAGTCGGAAATAAAAACGAAAAAAGGAACTAACATGAAAGCATTAAAATTGCTTTTTACGCTGATGATTGGCGTGTCAGTTTGTACTTCAAGTTTTGCCAATGAAGGGTATCAAACACCTTCACCTGCCTTGGCTTCGGTTGTCGATGCTAAATTAGCACCCAGTAGTTATTTATCAAATGATGCCGAGTGGTTGGCATTATTTGATAGAAAACGTATTGATACCCTACAAGATCTTGCGAAAGAAGAACTAAAACTCGCCGGAATTAAACTCAATCCTGCCAATTTTTCGCGCTCACGTGAGCGCGCTATATTTACGTCTCTGGTGCTAAAGCATGTTGAAACAGGGAGTGAAATTACGGTATCGGGTTTACCCAATGGTTTAATTCGCTCGCCCAGTTGGTCAAGCGATAGTCAATACTTAGCCTTTGTGATTGAACAAAAAAATAGTGCCAATTTATGGGTTTATAACGTCAGTACAAAACAAGCAAGGCAACTCAGTGATACGCCGTTAAACTCAGTATTAACGCGTACTCCTTACATGTGGTTACCCGATAGCAGTGCTATCGTTGCAAATGCGGCTGTTAATTTAGGTAAAACCCGTTTAACCAATGACAGCACGGCTGTCGTTCCGGTAATTCAACAAAGTACAGGTGAAAAAGCACCTGCGCGCACTTATCAAAATTTATTAAGCAGCCCCTTCGATGAAGCGCAGTTTAAGTTTTTTGGTCAAAGTCAGCTTACTTATATTCCATTGAGCGGCCAAGCGCAGCCAATTGGTCAAGCTGGGTTAATTAAGTCGTTTTCAGTATCGCCCGATTCAACCAATATTTTGGTGGGTATGATCGATGAGCCTTTTTCGTACCAAGTTCCATACCAACGCTTTGCTGCTACATGGCAAATTTGGGGAATGCGCGGTTACACCTTGGCTGAGCTGGCAAAACAGCCGCTAGCCGACAATATTCCCCAAGGTTACGACAGCGTTCGTACTGGCCGTCGAGATTTTCAGTGGCGTTCAGACCAAGGTGCCGAAGTCATTTGGGCAGAAGCACAAGACGGTGGCGATATGAAAACAGACGTAGCGCACCATGATTACCTTTATAGTTTGCGCGCTCCGTTTAAACGTGAACCTAAGCTATTTGCTAAAGTTGAGCGTCGCTTCGACTCAATAGAGTGGGGCAGTAACAATGTTGCTTTATTATCTGAATGGCGTTTTAGCGACAGACAAATACGCACATTTGTTATACAACCTCGAAATGCCGATAAAAATCGCGTGCTCTTTTCTGAGCGCAGTTACAATGATGCTTATAAAGATCCAGGTTACCCAATCTACGAGAAAAACGACTTAGGTGAAAGTGTCATCAAAGTGGTTGGCGGTCGTTATATTTATTTCCGTGGTAATGGGGCGTCTGAGCAAGGAAATATCCCATTCTTAGACCGTTACGATGTAAAAACAAACTCAACAACCCGTGTTTGGCAATCAGCTGCACCTTATTACGAGCGTGTGCGTGCGATGTTAGACGATGAAGGCGAGCGTTTGATCACCATACGTGAATCAAAAACAGAGCAACCAAATTTCTTTATTCGTGATTTAGATAACGACAAACTCACTCAATTAACAACGTTTGAGCATCCTTACCCTGAATTTAAAGGCGTAACTAAAGAGCTTATTCGTTATAAGAGAGAGGATGGTGTTGAACTTAGTGGCACACTTTACTTGCCGCCGGGCTATGACAAAACCCAAGGAACGTTACCTGTACTGATGTGGGCTTACCCGCTTGAATACAAAGATAAAGCGGTGGCATCGCAAGTGCGCGAATCACCGTATGAGTTTACTTACATTGGGTATTGGGGGCCTATGCCGTACCTTGCAAAAGGGATTGCGGTATTTGATGACCCTAAAATGCCAATTGTAGGTGTCGATGGTAAAGAGCCGAATGACCTTTTCCGTACTCAGCTCGTATCGAGTGCGCAAGCCGCTGTTGATGTATTGGTTGAAAAAGGCATTGCCGATAAAGACAAAATAGCGATTGCTGGTCACTCGTATGGTGCTTTTATGGTGGCCAATTTACTAGCACACAGCGACTTATTTAAAACGGGTATTGCCCGCAGTGGTGCTTACAATCGCACATTAACGCCATTTGGTTTTCAAGGTGAAGAACGCGATTTTTGGCAAGCTCAAGATGTATATGCCGCAATGTCGCCATTTTTCCATGCTGAGAAAATCAATGAACCTATGTTGATGATACACGGCCAAGAAGATCCAAATTCAGGCACGTTTCCAATGCAAAGCGAGCGCATGTACGCCGCATTAAAAGGCCTTGGCAAAGAGGCTCGTTTAGTTATGTTGCCTTATGAGGCCCACGGCTACCGTGCCCGTAAGAGCTTATTGCATGTGCTTTGGGAGCAAGAGCAATGGCTAGATAAATACTTATTAAGTGATGAAAAGCAAGCAGAGCCAGTTGCTGCTGAAGGTGTCACTCAGTAATTAGCAAAATACTTATATTAAGAATCCCCGCCTTTTAGCGGGGATTTTTTGAGAGGCTAAAGCTGAAGTTAATGGTGGTCAGTATTACCAATTACGATTTAACGAGTTTGAGCTGCCTAGAATTAATTGTTGAAAAAATAATGCCGCTTAGAAAGCGGCATTGACTCTTTAATTGTTATTTACATAAAGTTGTAATCTAAACGTATGCCAATGCTACGCTCGGGTAAAAAATCTATGTATTTTTGAGCGGTTGTTCTATTACTACGACTTCGATCTCTTTTATACTTAATCGCATCATTATCGAAGACATTATTTAAGTGAACGCTTAATTTCACGTTTTCGTTGACCTCATAACGAGCTGATAAGTTAAATACTTCATAACCAGGCACTTCATCTCCAGGTTTGGTATCAAAGTGCGTGTTGTATTTACCATATGCTGAGACGTCACCACGAATAAAGAATGGCTTGTTATTAATGTCAAATTCCTTATCTATTGCGATATAAGCATTATATTTAGGCACCATCGTCATTTCTTGACCTTTAACGCCACCGATTGTTTCATTATCTTCAGTAAGTTCAGAGTTGGTATAAGAGGCATTTACAATTAATGCTATAGTATCTGTTAAGCTTGCTTTTGACTCAAACTCAAGCCCTCTTGAACGTGCTTTTCCTGCATTTGCGGTATAAGAGAACCCACAAGAATCCATGTAAATACTCGTCTTAATATCACTCCAGTTTATTTGATAAATAGCAGAACTAAAGTTGAACTTACCATCGAATAATGAGCCTTTTAAGCCAACTTCATAGTTATCGATTGAATCAGATGTGAAGCGAGCTTTACGATTCTTAGCATTAACATCATTTACACACGCTGCGGCTAGTGGGCTATTGTTACCACCTGGGCGGTATCCTTCAGAGTAAAGAGCATAAATTGAATAGTCATCAGTAGGTTGCCAAGAAGCGCTAAATTTAAAGCGATTTCCTTGTTCTTCACCGCCTATCAGTGTTTTATCGTTTGACCACACACCAATTTCTTCAGTGCGTTCAAAATCTTCTAAATTGAAATGGCGAATACCCGCATTTAACTCAATATTGCCAAAATCGTCTGTTTCAATTTGGTACGCTACATCTGCAAACAGCGCAAACTCTTTTGCCCACTCGCTGAACACATGATAATTCCAAATTTTATTAGGATCGTCAAAGTTATCTAAACCGATTTGCTGGGCATCGTCCCCCCACCAGTAAAGTGCAGCAGCTGCTGTCCTGTCACCGCTTTCAATATATTGCCATTGATGACCTGGAGAGTCAGGTCGCCATGATTTATCCCAATAAGCACCGACAGTCCAACTTAAATTGCTATTTAAATCGAAGTTCTGAAGCCTAATTTCATGGGTAACGCGGGACAGCTCTTGATCGTTTATTATCCATGTTTTAAACATATCAGAAGCATCTAAACGAGACCAATCATCCAGCGAATCAGATTTTACTTTTCGGTATGAACCAGCATAAGTTAATGAAGCAACGTCGGCTATATTATCAACATCAACAGTTAAGCTATATAAATTTGTAGACTCTTTATCCCAACCATCGAGTAAATTATAGAGAGCATATTTATCATCAGCACCATGAATAAATCCACCACCTTGAATACAATCTGGGCGATTAAATGTCGGATCACATGTTATTTTAGTGTCTGAGATATCATAACCGTACTTAGCTGAAGCATCTTCATCATAAGATAATTCATAGTAATATCCTGGCTTTGAGGTATCTCCCAATGTTGCGCCATTAGCAGAATACTCATCATGCACATAGGTGAAGTTAAGTGCTAAATTATCAATTGGTTGCCATAATAATTGACTTCGAATAAAACTACTTTGACTTTTACTCTGTTGTCCTGTTGCTTGATTGACATAAGGACGGACATCGTTGGTTATATTACCTGTCACTCTTAATGCAAGGGTATCTTCTAATAGAGGTACATTAACACCTAAAGATAAGCTGCTGTCAAAACCATCTACATTATTTTCACTTGAGCCTTCAATCGTACCAAATAACTCAAATTCATCTAATTGTGGTTTTTTAGTGATAACGCGAACCGTACCACCGATTGCATTCGAACCGTATAATGTACCTTGTGGGCCGCGTAATACTTCAACTCGCTCAACATCTGTGAGGTTTGTAAATTCATACGGGATATCATCAGTGAATATGGCTGTTGTATCTGGCGATGCGCTATTCCCTCCGCTTAACCCTCTTAAAATTAACTGACCACGAGGTGCTGCAGCACCAGCTAAAGTACGGTAAATATCAGATGCATCAAGGTAGTTTCGATTGGCAATCTCAACTGCAGATACCGCTGAAATACTCATAGGTATTTCTAGGATTGTTTCAAGTTTTTTACGCGAAGTAACCGTTATTACTTCTAGATTTTCCTCTTTTTCAATTTTATCTTCTGTATCCATCGCTATTGCTGGAACTGCATATAAATGACCTAAAATCACAGTGGTTAAAATAGTTTGTTTTGTTAATAGAGTGTTTTTCATTGATGTTCCCAGTGTTTTTTTGTTGATATTCTATTAACGACGTTAATTTAAATATTGGTATTGTTCAATCTATTTAACCCTTTTTTGGGGAATTGTTTTTCTGATTGTTTTTTATTTTGGAATTAATTATGTCTTTTTGTTTATTTTTACATGCTAAATAATGAGATTGACCAACGTGTATATTGTTTTTGTGAGTCGTTAGTCGTGCTTACGGAATTGCTCATCAGGCAATGGTCTTTTTTTGGTGATGAGTGATGAATTTTTTAATTGTTCTCTCAAACTGCACATTCGAATCTTTCTTCAATTAAATTATCCCGTCAGATAAAGCTACAGAGCACTCATAGGTATTTTACAGAGAAGGTAAAAGCTCAGCGCAACAAGTTTGCAGTGATCACAGGGGTCATTGCTGTTTAGGTAAAATACTAAATTCAGTTTCACGCGGAAAATTAGTTATAGTGTCTGTACTTATCGAAGCTATAAAGTAGAGCTGAGTTTAGTTGACTGAAGATGAAGCGCTTGTGCAATAGCCATCGCTATCCCAAGAAATGGAGTCCGATACAATGACTACTCGTGGTCGCGCTGTATGTAATAATGATCTGGCTTGATTATTTGCTGCAATAGAATGTGTTGCCCAAGCTAATGATATAGGCTTTTTGGTAGCTTATATTTTAGTAACGAAGATCGTGGGATAACTAGCTCCCTATATTAATATTGCATTACCAGTTTTCATGAGCTTTAGCGCATTGAAATGTGAGTAATCGCGTGTTTGTTTGCTTATTTAATTGAATGTGTTTAAATCGCTTTCCTATTTTTCAGTATTCATGATGTGATTGGTTTATGCTCGATTTAGCAGTACTTGCGGTTTTTATTCCTACCTTCTTTTTTGTGTCTATTACACCAGGTATGTGCATGACTTTAGCGATGACTCTGGGTATGAGTGTGGGGGTAAGGCGCACATTGTGGATGATGGTGGGTGAAGTGCTGGGCGTGGCAACGGTGGCAATTGCGGCTGTTGTGGGGGTTGCCAGTATTATGCTTAATTATCCTGCGTTGTTTGCGGTACTAAAATATGTTGGCGGTGCGTACCTTATTTATCTTGGAGTCAATATGTGGCGCGCAAAAACCAGTTTTAAGCCCGAAAATGAAACCGAGCAGCAAATAGGGCGCGGACAACTGTTTTCACAAGGTTATATCACTGCCATCGCAAACCCAAAAGGGTGGGCGTTTATGATTTCACTCTTGCCCCCTTTTATAAATGTAGATTTAGCCGTTGCCCCGCAGCTTGCTGTATTAGTAAGCATTATTATGCTGAGTGAGTTTATCTGTATGTTAATTTATGCCACGGGTGGTAAAAGCTTGAGGTTATTTTTAGATAAAGGCGACAATTTAAAATGGCTAAATCGTATTGCCGGTGCGCTTATGATGTGTGTAGGTGTTTGGCTCGCACTTGGATAATACCCACGCGCTTATTTTAGCGAATTGGTATTATCCGTACTGGCCTTAATCAACAAATTCAACCTGTTTCGATACATCATTAAAACAGTGTTTTATGGTTTCTATCGCTGTTTTGGTTTTTGCAGCTAAGCTGTCTCTTGCTGGAGTAACTGCATACACGGTGTAGTTTGGCATGGCCCATTCGGGCGCGATTTCGATGAGTTCTTTTGTTCTTAATAAGTGCCTCACTTCAGGCTCTGGCAACACGCCATAACCGACCCCATCACAGACCAGCGCAATTAAACTTTGCATGTTATTAACGTTTATTTTTGCCTTGGGCAGCGGTTTACTTTCAAGCGTTAGTGGATTAAATGCATTGCTGTCGGCGTATGTATGTGAAATACGGGCGAACTGATGTAAATCATCCCAACTGACTTTTTTAAACTTAGCGATAGGATGATCTCTGTGGGCGCAGAGCTTTAACGGCCAGGTTGCGAGCTTTCGTGCAATCAGATTTGAGTTTGTTAATGGGCCTATTGCAATGGCTAAATCTGCGCCACTTTTTATCATATCGATTGGCTCATCAGTTAAAATTAACTGAATACGTAAATCATCAAACTCGTTTATTAGGCGCTCGAGCGGTTCACTTAAAAGCCCTCCACCAAAACCGACGGGGGCGACTAACTTTAATTCGCCACTGGGTTTACTTTGTAAGTGTTGTAATTGCGTGCTGGCTTGATCTGCAAGTGCCAGCATCTTTAAACAGCTTTGATAATACAAATGACCGGCTTCGGTCAGCGTCAACTCTCGCGGGCTGCGATTAAATAAACTTAACCCGATTTCCTGTTCTAATTGTTTTATATGTTGGCTTACAGCCGATGTCGTCATTGATAACTCAGCAGCAGCACTGCTCATATTGCCTGTTTCAACAGTACGAGAAAATACGCGTAGTGTTTTGATTAGCTTGGAATTCATTGTTCAGGCCTTCTTAATTCAGTTTTAAGAAATCGTAAATTGTTAAAACGGGGACTTCTCATTAATATTGCAAACGCTAATTATTATCATTTATAAACGAAAAGTCACGGAGTATTATTATGACGAGGGTTGTTCCTTCTGTTTTACCTCTCACCGCTGCTGTCTTAGCAGGCCTATCTCATTTTGCATACGCTGATGATAAAAAACAAGACATGGAAGTGATTGTTGTTTCTGCATCTGGGTATGAGCAAATGCTAAAAGAGGCACCTGCAAGTATTAGCGTGATTGATCGTGAGCAGCTAGAAAAGCGTTTTTACCGTGACTTAACAGATGCCATGACCGACGTACCCGGTGTGGTTGTGACCGGTGGTGGTGATAGAAAAGATATCAGTTTGCGTGGTATGGCAAGCCAGTACACTTTGATTTTAATTGATGGCCAACGTCAAACCTCTCGCGAAACTCGTCCAAACAGTGATGGCCCAGGTGTTGAAGGGGCATGGACACCCCCTATTTCAGCCATTGACCGAATCGAAGTTATTCGTGGCCCTATGTCATCACTGTATGGCTCTGATGCGATTGGTGGGGTTATCAATATTATAACCCGTAAAACACCCGAAAAGTGGTATGGCGAACTGCGTTTAGACAGCACCATTCAAGAATCAAGCGAATCTGGCAACATTAATCAAGGTAGTTTTTTTACCGCGGGTGGCTTAATTCCAGAGTTGCTAGGAGTTCAGCTTTCAGGGCAGTTCTCTGAGCGTGATGAAGATGACTTTGTTGCTGGCTTTCGAGGTAAAGAGCAAAGCAATATCAAAGCGAAGTTTATTTTAACGCCATCAGATAACCACGAAATTATGTTTGAGGTGGGCTCGGCAAAACAAAAACTGGATGAAACTTTAGGTAAAACCGTCGCGCCTTTAGCGCAAGGTGAAAGCTGTGGCCGACGGGGGTGTCCTGAGTCGTCAACCACAGAGTACGACCAAGAAACTTATTCGCTTAGCCATAATGGCTTTTACGATTTTGGCTCATCGCGCAGCTATCTAAAATACGATAAGTTTGATAACACCTCGCGTGAAATGTATGTCGAAAATACCGACGCGCAAACAAGCTGGACACTGCCATTTACCAATCATAATGCAAGCGTTGGTGCGGCGTATTTAAAAGAAGAACTGGATGATTATACGAGTAATAGCATCAGTGATTTAACGCATGTGGAAAACGAGCAATGGTCGGTGTTTGCAGAAGATGAATGGTCTGCATCAAAGCAATTTAAACTGACCACTGGGCTTCGTTATGATCATGATGGTAACTTTGCGGGTCACTTTAGTCCGCGTTTATATGGTGTATACAATGCCACTAAGTCGCTGACTGTGAAAGGGGGAATTTCAACAGGCTTTAGAGCACCGAATATTCGCCAATCTACTCCAGCGTGGGGACAGGTAAGCCGTGGTGGTAATATTTATGGTAACCCAGACTTAATCCCTGAAAAGTCCGTAAACTACGAAATGGGGATTTATTATGATATCAGTCGCGATTTATCGCTCTCAAGTACGGTGTTCTACAACGAGTTTAAAGATAAAATTACGCGTATTTCTTGCCCATTAACGCAATGTACAGATGGTCCGAATCAGTTTGGTTCTCTGCCTACAACTTATATCAATGTTGATGAAGCAGTAACACAAGGGTTTGAGCTGTCGGTTTCTTACGATATTACCAGCGAGCTTGATGTGAGTGCTAATTACACCTACACCGAATCTGAGCAAAAAACCGGTGAATACAAAGGCAGTCCACTTAATCAATTACCTAAACACATTTTACAAACCTCACTTAATTGGCGCCCAGTAGATAAACTAGGAACGTGGCTGCGTGTGCATTATCGCGGTGAAGAAAGCCAACCTACGACAGGTCCATCGCAAAGTAGCTTAATTGCACCAGACTACACTTTGGCAGACATGGGGGGTAACTATGATTTAAGCCGACGAATTACACTTGGCTTTGGTGTGTATAACCTATTCGATAAAGAAATATCAGAGGCAGAGTATGGTTATGTAGAAGACGGTCGTCGCTACTGGTTGTCAGTGGGTGTTAACTTTTAAATGTGATGAGTAAGATGAGTGTGGCGTAATTATGCCACACTCATATTTATCGAACGAGGTTGAGTGCATACCTGTGAGAGGTGAGTAACGATATAACTTACAGTGACATTGAAACCCAAAGCATGCACTCTAAAGTTAACGCAACTTATTTCAACTGAAATGCATCAGTTTTAAAGTTTTGAGTAGCCAGCTGTTGTTTCAGCATCTGCAATTGTTGTTTGGGTTGCCATTCGCCTTTGAAAACCCAGTCAACAAGGTTGTTTTCTTCTATATTTAGCTGTTTCGGTTGGAAGTTATCATCTAACCAAGCATACGGGGCTTTGTTATTGGCGAAGAAATAACGGGATCCCCAACGATTTGGTTGGTCTCTTTTCTTATCCGCATAGGTTTTTTTAAAGATAGGTTTATCTGCTAAGTTATCAGAAAACTGATTTCCGAATAAATAAAACTGGGCATCATAATGATGTCTGCCAAGCCAAAAGCCTTCTACGCCATTAAATTCACTATTAGCAACAACAAACTTTTGTTCGCTACTCAATTCGCCATCATGCCAAAGAGTCGCGGTTTGTTTTAAGTTGTAAAATTGAGAATGCTCAATGAGGGCGGTACCTCTTGGGCAAACCATATCTGTAGCCCCAGTGAAAGAGCAGTAAGAGTGGTAATAAAGACCCTCTTTTTTGTTCCAAAGACTCACTGTATCAGCACCATAGGCCTGTACGTCACATTGATGAAAGATGATTCGTGATGCGTTTTCAAAGCCGCGGATCGCAAACTGATGTTCAAGTGTGTTATGAATTTTTCCGTAATCATTGATAACGGAGATATTGGCGAGTGTTATGTCACTGCCAGTGATATTAACCACGGCAGCTCCCCAGTCACTGTCATTGTGTTCTCGCCAACTATTCCTCAACTGTGCGTAACGAATGATAGTATTAGCGGCGGATTCACCGACAATACTGAGGTTACTGCGGGTGATATACAGTTTTTCGTTGTATTCACCAGCTGCAACAGTGATCACCACCTCTTTATAGGGGCTACTCGCATTAATTGCAGCTTGAATGCTGTTATAGGCATGCTTATTATTTTTTTCTACATGCATAAATGTGACAGGCTCGGTACCAATTGCAGGCGTCGCAGCAAAAACACTCTGCGCAATAGATAACCCCACGAGCAATGATAAAAATAAACGCATACTTGTCTCCTAAAGTGTGCTGTTTAGTATTGAGTTATCTATTGGAACGATGGCCCCTCGTTGTTGAATAACCTGTCCTGCAACGAGATTTCCAGCCTCTGCACAGCTTGCAATGTCATGGTCTAGCAACCAATAACTTAAAAACCCCGCATTAAATGAATCACCTGCTGCAGTGGTATCAACAACATTATCTACCAGTCTGGCATCATACTGATTGACAATACTGTGACTATTTTCACTGTATTGACAGCCCTTTTCACCGGTTTTAATGACCAGCTGCCTTACACCTTGTTGATGCAAGTGCTCACGACATTCTGTGAGGTTGTTAAAGCCCCAAATTTGGGCTTCATCTTCAAATGTCACCAAGGCTAAATCAGCAAGCTGATACATACGGTTGTTGCTCTGTTGGCAATGAGATTGAGATGCCCAAAGCGTTGGCCGGTGGTTACTATCGTAGATAATTTTAACACCATGAACTTTTAGATCAGCCAAAGCATTTAGTAAAACATTACAGTCATCGATGGGCAAAATTGCGAGTGAAATACCCGACAAATAAACTGCATCGACCGCTTTTAACTGGCTAACAATATCAGCAAATTTAGCATGGCGAACGAGGTATTTTGCCGCAGAATCATTGCGCCAATATTGAAAAGTGCGTTCGCCATGGGCGTCAGTTTGGATCATGTATAAACCAGCATGCTTGTTACTGTCGGTTAATACGGTGTCACAGTTAACCTGGTAGTCTTGCCAGCGAGCAATCATTGCTTGGCTTAACGCATCCTCTCCCATCACAGTGACGTAATTGACATCAATGCGTTCGCTTGCCAATTTTTTCATGTAAATGGCTGTATTCATGGTATCGCCACCAAAGTTTTGTTGCATTTCGCCAAAAATAGCCCCTGACAACTCCACCATACATTCCCCAATAATGGCAATTTTCTTTTTTGACATTAGAGGGTTACTCCTTTTTTCCAGATGGCTACTTCGCGAATATCATTCACTTCATTACAGGTCGGTTTACCATTCACTACATCCACCAACAAATCGACAAATTCTTGATGAACTTCAGGCATGGATTTGCCATTCACCAGCACACCAGCATCGAAGTCGATCCAGCGGGTTTTCTTTTTCGCAAGCTCTGAATTAGTGGCTATTTTTAAGGTAGGCACAAAACCACCGTAAGGCGTACCTCGCCCGGTGGTAAAGAGCACAATATGACAGCCTGCAGCTGCAAGTGCGCTGGTGGCAATGGGGTCATTGCCGGGGGCGTTGAGTAAATTGAGTCCTGGAGTACTTAATCGTTCACCATAATCAAGCACTGCCTGTACTTTGCTGGTACCTGCTTTTTGAGTACAGCCCAACGATTTGTCTTCTAATGTAGTTATGCCGCCTTTTTTGTTACCCGGAGACGGGTTTTCATAAATGGGTTGGTTATGCGCTTTATAGTAACCTTTAAAATTATTTACCATGCTGACAAGCTGGTTAAAGGTGTCTTCATCTTTACAGCGAGACATTAGTAAGGTTTCTGCACCAAACATTTCGGGTACTTCGGTCAGTACGGTCGTTCCACCTTGAGCAATTAAGTAATCAGAAAAATAACCTAGCATTGGGTTTGCTGTGATACCGGATAAACCATCACTGCCACCACACTCAAGACCAAACTTTACTTCACTCAGCAGACCGGGTTCACGTTTATCATGTTTAATTACATCGTAAATTTGTTCTAGCAGCGCGACACCATCTTCTACTTCGTCATCGGAATGCTGAGATACTAAAAATTTTATTCGATTCTCATCAATATCACCTAACCCCGCTTTAAAGGCGGCAAGCTGATTATTCTCGCATCCTAAACCGACAACTAATGCACCACCGGCATTAGGGTGTAATGCCATATCTTGCAGTAAAATTCTCGTGGTTTCTAAATCGTCACCTAACTGTGAACACCCAAATTGATGAGGAAATATATGAACTCCGTCAATGCCAAGATCGGGGTGATTCCGTAGAAACTCATCTTTCATTTGTTTGATCATACCGTTGACGCAGCCAACCGTTGGAATCAACCAAATTTCGTTACGTATACCAATTTCGCCATTCGCTCTGCGATATATATTCACGGGTGGAGAGGGCTCAGCAGGAGCTTGACTGACAAATTCAGGCTGATATTGATACTCTAACTCATCATGCAGGGTCGTTTTAATGCTGTGGGTATGAACCCAAGCACCTTGTTTTATATCTTCAAGAGCAAAACCAATTGGAGCGCCATATTTTATAACACGGTCATCTTTTGAAATTGGCTTTAACGCAATTTTATGTCCTTTTTCGATGTCGTCTAATGCGGTGAACGAGAAGTCTTCAAACTCAATGTGTTCACCCGCACTAATTGGGCTCAGGGCAATAGCAACATCATCAGTATTATGAAGTCTTAATAACTGTGCCATGATTATAATTCCACTTGTTTTGATAGTGTCTCTTCAACAGAGGTCGTAAGCATGCTGTTAAGCTGTTCTGTTACTAGAACAGTCAATCCTGTCAGTTCATTGAGATCTTTATCCCAATGCCACTTAGCGCCAAGCACACTGCTGACAAGTTCTTTCAATGTTATCGCACCATCTTGGTGCTGTTGCCACAGGGATTTGAATAAAGTGATCCACTCAGGACTATCTGAGAGCTCAATGGGTTGACCATTACGCTCGCCGCGGTAAAACAAAATTTGCCCCGCAATTGCTGTCGCAATAAGTGCTGGAACGGTTTTATTATCTACAATATACTGCTCTAACTGCGGCAGTAATCGCGTTTTAAATTTGGTCATACTATTCAGTGATATCGACATAAGTAAATGACAAATATACGGATTTCTAAAGCGATTAAGCACATCATTGGCAAATACCTGCAATTCATCTTTAGGTAAAGATAGCGTGGGAATAATCTCGTCAAAAATCAGTTTACTTACATATTTCTCGATTAATGGTGAGGCGAGCGCTTCGCCCACAGAGTCGATATTTGCCATATAGGCCAAAGGCACCATCGCAGTATGTGCACCGTTTAAAATAGCGACTTTACGTTGTTTGTAAGGGGCTATATCGTCAACAATTTTAATATTGACATCACTGCCTTCTAAACATAATACGTCAGCTAAATGTTGCGGCCCTTGAATAACAAATAAATGAAAATATTCAGCTGTGACCATGAAGTTGTCGTAGTAGCCAAATTGTTCTTGCAAGTGTTGATGTTCATCACGTGGGAAGCCCGTCACGATGCGGTCAACCAACGATGAGCAAAAATAATTATGCTCGTTAAGCCAGCTAACAAACTCGCTGGGTAAATCCCATAGTTGGCAGTACTTGAGGACAATTTCTTTTAATTTTTCACCATTATAATCAATTAGTTCACAAGGAATGATGATCATGCCGCGATCACTTGCACCGTTAAAGTGATTAAAGCGGTGAAATAACCATTGAGTTAATTTCGCAGGGAAGGCTTTTGCTGGCATATCAGTGAGTGAGTCTTCGCTAATGTACTCGATGCCTGCTTCGGTTGTATTAGAAAAAATTAACTTTAGATCTTCACTTTCTGCGAGCTGTAAATATTTATCGAATTCTTTATAAATAGGAATTTCTTCGTTTACACAGCTAATAATGCGTTCATTAGATACCGATTCACCTTGCTCATTAATGCCTCGAATAATACTGGTATAGAGACCATCTTGAGTATTAAGTAGCGGTAATGTGTCGTAATCAATTGGTCTAATAATGGCGACACCCGCGTTTAAACCTGTTTGTTCATTTAATTTGTCGATTTGCCAATCCACAAAAGCGCGTAAGAAATTCCCCTCACCGAATTGCATTATAGTCGTCGGGTATTTGTTTTTATTGACGTTTTTTCTATTTAGTGTGTACATACATTTGACCCATTTTTAACCTTAATTGGCGTGTTGATTTTTACATCTTAGACATATTTGCCACCGGTGGCAAATAAAATTTGACAAATTGCCACCGGTAGCGAAGAATGGCTATTAACAACTTTGTGAATGTTTTTTACAACTTGTTTATTAAAGTGGTGTTAAAACAGGCATTCAAACTTTTGTATCATCTTATTTGAAGAGTCTGATACAGAGAGTTAACAGATAAAAAGGTTAATTTTATGACAACACAGCTATTCGATTTAAAGGGGAAAACGGCTTTAGTAACAGGCGCGAGCCGTGGCTTAGGAAAGCAAATTGCAATGGGATTAGCCGCTGCCGGGGCTGATGTGATCTGTAGCAGTAGTCGTGAGCATGGTTGCGAAGAAACATGCAGCGAAATAGCTAAAAGCGCATCGAAAACATGGGATATTGCCGCTGATTTGAGCGATGCCAAAAGCGTGTCAGCATTAGCAGAACAGGCGTTGTCGGTTAATGATGGCATCGATATTCTGGTCAATGTGGGTGGCACCATTTTTAGAAGTCCCGCTATCGATTACCCCTACGATGAATGGCAAAAGGTGATAAAGGTTAACCTTGATGCCAGCTTTTTACTTGCTCAGGCATTTGCACCGAAAATGATCGAAAAGGGTCAAGGTAAAATTATCAATATTGCATCCATGCTGTCATACAGTGGCGGAATGACTGTGCCCGCTTACACAGCAAGTAAACATGCTATTGCAGGCGTTACCAAAGCCTTAGCAAATGAATGGGCACAATATAACATTCAGGTTAACGCGATAGCACCTGGGTATTTTAGAACAGATAACACGCAAGCGCTTCAGGATGATCCTGGGCGTAATAGCGAAATAGAAAAACGTATCCCAGCAGGGCGCTGGGGAGAAGCTGAAGATTTAATTGGTACCGCAATCTTTTTATCATCACGAGCCAGTGATTATGTCAATGGACATATTTTGGCAGTTGATGGCGGATGGTTAGCACGTTAGTAGGAAAATAAAACAATGAACACAGAAATTGAATCACGTTACGCAGTAGGCCCAAATGAAGTAAAGGGGTTTGACACTGAGCAATTGAGAAACGAGTTTTTAGTCGACAAATTAATGCAAGCAGACAAAGTGTATTGGCTTTATACCCACTATGAACGTTTTATGGTTGGCAGTGCAGTACCTTTAAATAACGCATTAACGCTTGAAACATTAGATAACTTAAAAGCGGCCCATTTTCTTGATGGTCGCGAATTGGGCATTATCAATGTTGGGGGCAAAGGTAGTATTACAGCGGATGGTGAAACTTACTCATTAGACTATAAAGATGCACTTTACTTAGGTCGGGGTAACAAATCAGTGTCTTTTCGCAGTGATGATGCTAAAAACCCAGCTAAATTTTACTTAAATTCAGCACCTGCGCATCACAGTTACCCAAATAAACACGTTACTAAACAAGATGCTAATGTACTTCATTTAGGAAGTTTAGAGACATCGAATGAGCGTAATATCAACCAAATGCTTATCAATACAGTGGTACAAACGTGTCAATTGCAAATGGGCTTAACTGAACTTAAGCCCGGTAGTGTGTGGAATACCATGCCAGCTCATCAACATGATCGTCGTAACGAAGTGTATTTTTATTTCGAAATACCTCAAGAGCAAGCGGTCTGCCACTTTATGGGTGAGCCAACAGAAACGCGGCATTTATGGATTCATAATGAGCAAGCTGTGGTCTCGCCACCGTGGTCAATCCATTCTGGTGCAGGGACACAGAATTACAGCTTTATCTGGGGGATGGCTGGTGAAAACTTAGATTATGACGACATGGACAAGTATCAACCGCAACAATTGAGATAGTCCACATTTAACAGAACACACAATGAAGAAATAATAATGAATAGAAATCTTCTTTACAGCGTTTTTGTGGTTTTTACGCTTGGTTTTATAACCAGCTGCAGCAATGACAACAAAACCACACGCTTGACGCTTGCCCACACGCTGGATACCCGGCATGTGGTGCATCAAGCGATGGAGTATATGGCAAAACGTTTAGATTACTATTCCAACGGAAGTATGGAAATAGTGATCTATCCCGGTGGTCAATTAGGGTCAGAACGAGAGCTTATCGAGTTGCTACAAATAGGTAGTCTTGCTATTACCAAAGTGTCTGCGAGTCCACTTGAGGGCTTTGTGCCAGAAATGAAGGTGTTTGGTATTCCTTATCTGTTTAATGACAGTGCGCATTTTTGGCGCGTATTAAACAGTCAGTTAGGCCAAGACATGCTTGATAAAGTATCTTCTGCAAGACTCAAAGGGTTAGGTTATTACGATGCAGGCAGCCGAAGCTTTTATACGACCCAAAAACCCATTCACACGCCTGACGATTTAATTGGTCAGAAAATTCGTGTATTAAATAGCCCCACGGCCGTTGCGACGGTACAAGCTCTTGGCGGTGCTGCAGCACCTATTGCGTGGGCTGAGCTGTATTCGGCTCTGCAGCAGGGGGTTGTTGACGGCGCTGAAAATAACCCACCCAGTTATTACTTATCTCGCCACTATGAAATTGCGAAGTACTACTCGTTAGATGAACATACCTTTGTACCTGATGTTATTTTGGCCAGCCAAGAAGTGTGGGAGTCCTTGAGTGAACAACAGCAAACATGGCTAACTAAAGCCATGGCTGATTCTGTTGAATACCAACGTTCACTCTGGCAATCAGCATCGGATGAAGCACTTAAAGCGGTTATTGAGGCCGGCGTTGAAGTTACCTACCCCGATAAAAAAGCGTTTCAGGATAAAGTCGCCGATTTTCATGCTTCATTTGCAGGTACGCCTGTTGAGCAACATATCAAGGCTATCAAAGCGATGGGGGAGGCAAAATGACAAAGCTAAATTCACATCTTAACTCATTGATAGAACGTATTTTGATAGTAGCGATGATCGCCATCGTGGCTGTCGTGACTTGGCAGGTGTTTTCGCGTTTTATTTTGCGTTCGCCAAGTTCATACACAGAAGAGTTAGCACGTTTTTTATTAATGTGGATTGGGGTTTTAGGCGCATCGTACGCATACAGAACTCGCGCCCATTTAGGACTTGATCTGTTCTATCAAAAAATGGTTCCGACACTACGCAGAAAATGCACCTTTATTATTGAATTATCGGTATTGATAACCGCATCTTGCATTTTAGTGTATGGCGGCAGTTTGTTAATGATGCTGAGTTTTGAGCTTGAACAAAGCTCGGCAGCTCTGGGTATTAATATGGGCTTTGTTTATGCTGTATTGCCGTTAAGTGGCCTATTAATTGTATTTAACTGCGTTGAAAATATTGTTAATTGCTTAATGAATGTGATGGAGGAATCATAATGGAAATGACAGCCATAATTCTAATTGTGTGTTTTTTCATCTTACTGTTTATTAATGTCCCTATTTCTATTTGTATCGCATTATCGACACTGATTGCGCTTACGTTACATATGGATTTTACGCCAGCAAGTATTACGATTTCCCAACAGATGATGGGCGGTCTGGATAGCTTTGCCTTGTTAGCCATCCCATTCTTTATTTTGTCTGGTTTAATTATGGGCCAAGGAGGCATAGCCAAGCGTTTAATTGAGTGTGCTATGGCAATGATTGGCTTCTTACCCGGTGGTTTAGCGCTTGTGAATGTAATGTCGTGCATGATGTTTGGTGCTATTTCGGGTTCTGCTGTTGCAGCTACGTCGGCTATCGGTAGTTTTATGGTGCCAGAAATGAAAAAGCACGGTTACAGCGAAAACTTTGCAGCAGCAGTCACAGCAAGTGCGGCAACAACAGGTATGCTAATACCCCCGAGTAATATTCTTATTATTTACGCTATTGCGAGTGGGGGAGTATCGATTGCAGCCTTATTTATTGCGGGTTATTTGCCGGGTATTTTACTCGGTTTAGCACTGATGATGGTGTGTGCAATTTATTCTATTAAGAACAATTACCCTGTGACAGCGCGATTGCCTTTTTCGGTCATGTTCGAAAAAATAATCGCAGCATTGCCCAGTTTATTACTTGTTTTTATTGTGATTGGGGGCATTATTGGTGGTGTTTTTACGGCGACAGAAGCCGGGGCCGTTGCCGTGATTTATGCTCTCGTCCTTGCTGTGTTTGTGTATAAAGAAATTCGTTTAAATGAAATGCCTCAGTTATTACTGAAGGCCTGCGAAACAACCGCCATTGTGATGCTTATTATTGCTGCATCTTCGGCAATGTCGTGGCTTTTGTCCTATACGCATATTCCACAAATGGTCAGTGAATTCTTTTTAACATTAAGTGATAACCCAATAATTATTTTGTTATTAATTAATTTAATTTTGATACTTGTGGGCGCATTCATTGATATGACGCCAGCTGTACTGATATTCACACCGATATTTTTACCGGTGGCAATGCAATTTGGTATGTCTCCTGTTCAGTTTGGTATCATGATTGTTCTCAATTTATCGATAGGATTAGTGTCTCCGCCAGTGGGGAGTGTATTATTTGTAAGTTGTGCAGTCGCAAAAACAGCGATACATAAAATAATAAAACCCATGATGCCACTCTATTTAGTGATGTTTCTGGTACTAATGTTGGTTACGTATGTACCTGCAATTAGTGAATTTTTACCACGCTTATTCGGTTTATTAGATTAAAATCACCAAAGAGGTGCATGTCGCCTCTTTTGTCATTTATAATGTAACGAATTTGTGTACTTTTAATAATTAAAAGCTGAACACTACTGTCGCTAAGTAGTTGACTCTGGAATTTTATATGTCTGTAACAATCAACGATATTGCTCGTTTATCAGGGGTCTCTAAACGCACTGTTTCGAGAGTGATAAACTGCTCACCGGCGGTCGGTAAAGCAACCCGTGAGCGGGTGTTAGAAATTATTAAAGAAACAGGGTTCTCGCCAGATAAGCAAGCGCGCGGTTTGGCGTCGAGTCGCTCTTACTTACTGGGCTTAATCTATGATAACCCCGATGCACTGTATATTGATGAAGTACAACGTGGCGCATTGAGTGTTTGTGCTGAGCTTGGCTATGAGCTTGTTGTGCACCCTGGATCATCAAAACGCGATGACTTCATTAGTGATTGCCTTAGTTTTATTTCGCGCTCAAAACTAGATGGCGTGATTATTTTACCTCCTGTCTCTGAAAATAAAGCATTGGCAGCAGCGCTTCGAGAAATTAACTGTCCTTATGTTCGTCTTGCGTCAGTTGATTTAGATGATGCAGACAATATTGTTGTGTCTGATGAGCGTGCTGCCATGCGTGATATGGCGACACATTTAGTCGAGTTAGGTCATACAGATATTGGGTTTATTTCGGGCCCTCAACATTACCGCTCGTCGATTGAACGTTTAGCAGGCTTTTTGGCTGAGTTGCAGGTATATAACGTTAAGCTACCAACAGACCGCATAGTTGAAGGTAAAAACAATTATGACAGTGGTTTGGCGTGTGCTGAGCAATTACTTAATACTTTGCCAAGACCCACTGCAATCGTTGCAAATAACGATGAAATGGCTGCAGCGGTTCTTCGGGTTGCAAACAACTTAAATATTAGAGTGCCCGATGAGCTCTCAGTGGCTGGATTCGACGATAATATTTTGGCATCACGTATTATTCCCTCATTAACAACTATCCGACGCCCAGTGTTTAATATGGCGTGTTTGGCAGTCCAAAAGCTGATCAATAAATCCCGTAATAATCAGGAAAAGTTAGCCTTACAAAAAACAGTGACACCTAACCTCGTTACACGCGAGTCAACGGGAAGGGTCAACGGCTAACTGTTTATTAATAAACTCACTGATTAATTCAACCGTGTTATTTTGCCAAGGGTGAAATAGCCAAAAGCAATGGGGAGCCTCTTTAAACACATGCTCCTTGTTTGTAATGCCACGCTCAGTTAATTGTTCTTGAACTGCTTTTTTTCCTGCATAAAATCGCGCAAAGCCACCGTTGATAAATAAAGTCGCAGGGCTTGTGTTTGAGATGTAATTAATTGGGGATGCATGTTGCCAAATTGCAGGGACTTCTTCATAACGACCTCCTAGCCACTTACTGGCAGATGTAACCGCCTTACTTTTATCATTCTCGTAGCGCAGTGCCAAAGGGGTAGTGAAATCAGACAGACCATCAATGTTGATTAACACGCGCGCATTCACTGCCAATGAGGCACTTTGATTCGATAACTTGCCATGACTATAAGCCAGTAGGGCAGCTATTTGCCCGCCTGCTGAACTGCCTGCAAGGGTCAGTTTTTCAGCGTTTAAGTGAAAGCGTGAAGCGTTACTTTTTAACCACTGTGTTGCTAGTGCAATATCATGAATCGATGCAGGGTATTGCGCCTCATCCGAAAGTGTATAAGCAGGGGTTGCCACAACAAAGCCCTTAGCGGCAAGTTTTGCTGCGAGGGTTTGCAAAATGGCCGGTGAACCCGAGCCCCATCCACCACCATGCACCAATACAATCAGTGGTAATACGGTGTTGTTATTAGGTCGAATAATAGTGATTGACTGGGAGCGCAATTTACCTGGGTACGTATGTTGTTCGACGTTTAAATTACTGATTGGGCTGTCATCTGGTAGATGCAACTCGCTGTAGCGTGGTTTTAACTTTTTATATGTGTTTTCAAGAGTATAAGACGCACTATGAACGTGGTTTGATATTCCACTTAATAGAAAAGCGATAAGGGGGAGTGTGTGTTTCATTTATCAGCTACCTTAGAAAAGCGAATATAATCGTAATGTACAGAGTGAGAATTGCGACTGACCAACTTATTGACATTGAATAAGCCCACTTTGGCACCAACCCAACGGCCTTTTTTGGCACTAAAATGCTCTCCGATGGCCCGATATGGTGAGGCTTCTGACGTTTTATAACTAAATACCGCATGAGCGCCAGGTTGCACCAGTAATCTTAAATACATTGTCTCAGTGGTGACCTCTGTAATGATTGTTTTATGTTCTGTACATCCTTTTCGTGCTCCTTTGCATTGGCTATAAACAAGGTGGAGTGCGCCTTCATCTGAACGCGATATACCGATCCACGCATAGTCTTCGCCAAACAATAAAAGACCGCTGTCGCCCTGGTAAGTTTCTGGATTAAAGACTAATTTTGTTTCAACGAAAAAGCGCTCTGCCGGTAGTTTTTGCAATAACAGCGAAGGAGTAAGCCACAAACTGTCTGCTACTTTTTGCTGTTGGGATAGTGTTAAATAGCCAGCACTGTCAGTTAAAGAAAACCAGTGTGGCTGTGGATTTGCGTTCCATTGCCATTGTAAACCAAGTTGCTCAGCGTTAAATTCATCGCTGTTGGGTATTTGAGTGCTTAAGAACCGTTTAGCTTTGGGTTTTCGATACTTTAAAACCGGCTCGCCGATGCCATCTTTATCGGGATCTCGGCCAATCACGGGCCAATCATTAAGCCATTGAAGCGGTTGTAAATGCACGATACGGCCGTAGGCATTTTTAGATTGAAAATGAACAAACCAATCTTGGCCATATGGCGTGTTGATCCAACTTCCTTGGTGTGGGCCGTTGGTTAGCGAGTTTCCTTGTGCCATTACAATTTTGTCTTCATACGGGCCTAGTATGTGTTTACTTCTAAAAACTGACTGCCAACCTAAATCGACTCCGCCAGCAGGAGCAAAAATGTAATAAAAGCCATTACGCTTGTAAAACTTAGGACCTTCTAGGGTACGATATGAGGGCAGGGTATTGCCATCGACGATATGCTGGTATTCGTCACTTACCCAACTGGCGTCAGCACTCATTTCACGAATTGAGAGAACATTGTTAAATCCGGCCCTGCTTTTTGCCCACGCATGGAGCAAGTAAGCTTTGCCATCATCGTCCCATAAGGGTGTAGGGTCGATAATTCCTTTCCCTTTTAGAATTAATATGGGTGTTGACCATGCTTTAGCGGGGTCTTTGGCTGTAATAACATAGATCCCAAAATCTGGGTCAGGGTAAAAAATCCAAAATAAGCCATTATGATAACGAATATTGGGTGCCCAAACGCCATTACCATGTTGTGGCGTGTTGTAGTGCTCACGCGGTTGTTGAATAGGGAGTGCGTAATTTATGAGTTGCCAGTTAACTAAGTCGTTTGAATGTAAAATAGGCAACCCCGGCGCAGAGTTAAAACTTGATGCCGTCATGTAATAATCATCACCCAGGGCAACGATATCAGGATCTGAAAAGTCAGCATGAATGATAGGGTTTTGGTAATACCCATTTTCTAAATCTGCCTGCCAAATGAGCGGCATGTTATTTTTTTCAGTGGGGAACTCTATCAGTTCAATAGCCGGTAAAGTAACACTGACAAAAAAAAGGGTATTTATTAAGACATAAATCGCTTTCACTTGATTTCCTTATCTGCCTAATAAAAGACTCGCTAAAATAAAAGGCCCAACTGCTTTAGGGTCATTATCTCGGATATTTTCGCTTAAGTAATAATCATAGCTACCATCACGATATGGCTTGCCGCCAAGCCCTGCGACTTCACAGGCTGATGTGATTGAAATACGTTTTGTTTTTTTGTCGACAGCGATGAATTCATCGATTAATCCAGCATAACTTTGCTCTGCGTACACTAAGTAGTAGGCAGGTAAGGCGTTATCTAATACTCCTTTGATGATTGCGTAGGTAAACATGCTGCTTCCAGAGGATTCAGGATAATTACCGGCTTCATCGCCTTTATCTGTGACTTGATACCAAGTTCCAGTGTCATTTTGATAATGTAATAAGCGATCGATTAAGTGTTTAAAGCGGCGAGATAACCATGCTTTTTCAGGATAATCATCTGGCAATTGCGCTAACACATCAACCATCGCCATGGCATACCAACCTATTGAACGTGACCAGTGATTTGCTGATTGTCCTGTGATTGGGTCAGCCCATTTTTGACTCTTTGACTCATCCCAGCCGTGAACAGGGAGTTGGGTATCAGGTCGGTATAAATGCTTTTCAATAAGTTGGAATTGCTTGATAACATCGCTAAATTGCTCTTTTTGACCATAACGACGAATGTACTCAGCGTAGAATGGTGCGCCCATGTATAAACCGTCGAGCCACATTTGTGAGGTGTAGCGTTTTTTATGCCAAAATCCCCCCTCTGTAGTGCGGGGATGCTTTTCTAATTGCTTTACTAGTGTGTCGATGGCGAGTCGATATTTTTTGTTGCCTGTTTCGTCATACATGAAAAACAATAACTTACCAGCATTGAGCATATCAATGTTGTATTTACTCTGTTGATAAGTCTTAATCGTGCCATCGTCCATAACGAGGCTATCAACATACTCTTTTATGTAATTGAAATAGCGTGTATCGCCTGTTTTTTGATAAAGCTTAGCAAATGCCATAAGTTCTAAGCCATGGGTATAGTCCCAGCGAGCAGCAGTGCGCCAGTCAATCAAATAGGCATGCGGATGACGTTGCATTTCTGATTCAGCCATCCATATCGACCACCTAATAGGGGGTTTTTTAACATTGCTTGCAATGCTGTTTACTGACCAAAAAACGCTTAAAATACAGGTTAATAAAATCGATAAATAGCGAAATGTTTGCATGATTATTTACTTTTCTGACGAAGCAATTTTACCATTTCTGTGCCAGCTAAAATATACGCCGCGTTGCCTTTAGGGTCGTTTGCAACAACAGGTTCACTCATGTAGTAGTCATAACTCCCATCACGGCCATAGCCAAGCCCCGCTACATAACATTGGTTAGTCATAGACACAGTGCCATCTTGGTGCAATAAGGTAAATTCGTTTAATAATCCCTGATAGGCCTGATATGCAGTCGCAAGGTAATCGGTGCTTAAGTAGCCCTTATTTATTGCTTTTGCATAGAAGTAGGTAAACATCGCCGTTGCTGATGACTCTCTATAATTACCTATCGCATTGGGTTTATCCATTACCTGCCACCAGGTACCGGTTGCTGGGTCTTGCGTTTTTTCTAGACTGTCGGCAATTTCTTGCACCATGGTAAGTAAGTGTTTTCGTTGCTGACTATTTTGTTCAGGAATATAATCAAGTACATCGACAACGGCCATCGCAAGCCAGCCCATTCCGCGAGCCCAGACCTCGTGTGAAAGCCCCGTTGATTTATTAGCCCATGCCTGTTGTTTAAGCTCATCCCAGCCGTGATAGTAAAGCCCTGTTTGTGTCTCTTTTAAAAACTCGCGGGTTAAGTTAAATTCGTTCACCACTTCGGCAAAGGTTTCTTGTTGTTGGTGACCCGATTCAAATAAGGCTGCGTACTCAGCTAAAAAAGGCATACCCATATACACACCATCAAGCCATACTTGGCCTTGGTATTTTTTCTTATGCCAAAATGCCCCTGTCGACGTGCGAGGGTGTTTATGTAATTGCTCTCTTAGCGCATGAATTGCTTTTAGATACTTTTGTTCATTTGTTTGCTGGTATAGCGTAATTAAATTGCGACCAGGCGGAATATTATCAATATTAAAATTGCTTTGTTTATAGGCTGAAATAAGGCCATCTTCAGAAATAAAGCTTCCGGTCACTTTTTCAATTACTTGTTTATATTCCGCATTATCTGTGAGTTCACCGAGTGTGTAATAAGCATACGGTTGAATACCAATAATGTCATATTCAAACTTTGGAGAGCGCTTACGGTTAACATCCCATCCATTGTAGTGGTAGCCTAGCGTTTTACGCGCCAGTTCAGAATCTGCGAATGCTTGTGTCCACTTAAGTGCAGACTCTGCGGAGATAGACGCTTGCATTGCATTCTGTGTCAACGATGTTTTGAGCTGAATTCGAGGCTTAATGGTCAGCTTTTGCGCTTGTTGTTTAATATAATGCTCAAATTGTTCTACGGTATTAATACCACTTTGTGCTTGCCATAAAGATGCAAAATAATAGTGAACTTGCTGACTGCCTTGCTGGCCTTTTGGCGTTAATTCTACTAAGTAGTTTTTATCATCTTGGCGTACTGTTTTTACATCCCCTTTTTTGAAAAAAACCACCATGCCTAGCGCCTTACCGTCGAGACTTTGTTTGCCCCAACTTGCAATATACCCATAGCCATAATTGCTCATGCTTTGTAAATCGGCTTTTAAAAAGGTCGTATCGGGATGTTTTACAAGGCCTGCGGTGATGTTATCAAGTGGTTTGTCGAGTTTTAAGGTGACTTCTGCCAGTGGAGAACCCGCTTGCATACTGATAAATGCACTGAGGTCTTGTTGCTGTACGCTGTTTTGCCAGCCATGGTAATCAAGTTGAATTTGGGCGAATAGATCGCCATTCGCAGTGATGCTTGCAGTACGAGTATCTACTTTGCTGACATGTTCAAGCTTACCTTTCTCATTGGTATAGGCAAAACCACCTGCACCTAGCGATCCTCCTACTTTTAATAAGTCCATTCCCCAATCTTGCAGCGAATGATACGACTTATAACCATCTAAACCAACGTTGTGCAATACGGGTTCTGGAGTCAGTTTTCCGAAGATATCAAAACCATTACGCCAATCGAGGTAAATGCGATAACCGACCTTATCTGATTCGATCCCTGGTCCTTCATAGCGGATCCAGTTTGAATGGTCTGTGTAATATTCAGGAGGGGTTATGGATTGAACATTTTTAAACTGGCCACCGACATATTCTTTCATTCCAGCATTTTGTTGGTGTTTTGGTGGGCGAGTATGAGGTACCCATTCACCACCCACTTTATGAGCTAAATCTGCTTGTACACGCTTTTTGGAAGGTGCGAGACGTGTTGTTGAGATTATCTCTGCGTGTATATTTTCACCTTTAGAAAGATCAGTAACGAACAAAATACCATCGTTCTTTCCATCCAAATCTTTATCAATCGCTTGATTGGCAACTTGATTATCGCCGATATTTACCGCAAGGGTTGTATCAGGTGCTACACCTAAGTCGTAGTAGCTTAAATAAATAGCTTCATCTTCGCGATTAAACGGGCTGGGATTAGCAATATCAACAGTGGCAACAGAACCTGTCTGTGCTTCTTTTATGCTGTGATGCTGGGGTTGTTCTGCTTGTTGGCAAGCGGTAACAGACAAAGCAGCGAAAGTAATCAGTGATGTGTGTATCAGGTGACGTGAGGGTAAATGTTTCATTGTTGTTCTCCCCTGAAAAGGCCAAAGCAAAGCTTTGGCCTAAGTGTTTTTATTATAAGTTGTATGCTTTTTTCACTAAACCATAGGTTAACTGATAAGCGAGTTCATGCGCTGACTCAATACTAATTTGGTGATTAGCAACAAGTTCAGCTAAATAGCGGCAATCCACACGACGCGCGACATCGTGGCGGGCCGGAATAGATAAAAATGCACGCGTATCATCATTAAAACCAACAGTATTATAGAAGCCCGCTGTTTCAGTGGTTTGTTGACGAAAACGCAGCATACCAGCCGGACTATCATGGAACCACCATGCAGGCCCTAGTTTTAGGCTAGGGTAGTGGCCTGCAAGTGGCGCAAGCTCGCGGCTATAGGTGGTTTCATCGAGAGTGAATAAGATGATTTTTAACTTTGGATGATTACCGTATTTACTCAATAGTGGTTTAAGCGCGTTTACATATTCTGTTTGGCTTGGGATATCTGCCCCTTTATCACGACCGAATTGATTGAAAATCGGTTGGTTATGGTTGCGGTGTGCACCTGGGTGGATTTGCATTACTAAACCATCCTCGATACTCATGCCTGCAAGCTCGGTAAGCATTTGTCCACGAAACAGCTCTTGTTCTTGCTCATTTGCGTGACCAGTTCGGCATTTTTCGAACAATGCTTCACATTCACTCAGTGACAAGTCGGCAGTTATTGCACTGGGGTGCCCATGGTCAGTGGCTGTTGCGCGACCTTCTTTTTTAAAGTACTCACGGCGAATACGTATAGCGTCTAAATACCCTTGCCATGTTGTGGTATCTTGCTCGGTTAGCTCCCCTAGTTTTGCGACATTATCAATAAAGTCTTCGCGACTTGCATCAACCACATCATCTGGTCTAAACGTTGTAATAACTCGCTTTGCCATGTTTGTGCCAGCCATGCCACGATGATGTTCGAGCGAGTCTAGCGCACCTTCTGTGGTTGCAATTAGCTCAATATTGAAACGGTCCATTAGCGCATGCGGTTTATAGGCATCAGTCGCCAGCTCTGCGGTGATTTTGTCATAATAGTCTTGCGCATTGTCTGAATTTAATTTTTCAGTAAAACCAAAAACATCGCTAAATACAGCGTCTAGCCAATAGCCACTGGGTGTACCTGCGAACAAGTAATAATTGTCCGCAAAAATTTGCCATGCTTTTTTTGGATCAACGCTTTTAGAACGCGCCATATCACCTTCTAAGCCATGCTCAGGAATTCCTAACGTTGTTAAGTCGATGCCTTGGCTGTAGAGCATTCTAAACACATAGTGATCTGGTTTTATGAAAAGCTCAGTAGCGTTACCAAAATGAGGGTTTTCATTAAACCATTTAGGGTCTGTGTGGCCGTGTGGGCTTACAATAGGGAGATCTTTAATTTCATTGTAAAGTTCACGGGCAATGCTTACGACAGTGGGATCGCTTGAAAATAGGCGATCAGGATGTAGTTTAAGAGACTGTGATTGACGAGTCATAGTGTTTCCTTTATTCATTTACTTATTAGCCACCGGTGGCAAAATAGGCCAATTTATTTTGTTAGTACGTTAGCGCAGGCTTGAGTGATACTTTGCCAGTCTTTTGTATTCACCCAATCAGGTTTTGCGACCCACGTTCCACCCACAGCAAATACATTATCTAATGCTAAAAAATCTTTGAAATTTTGAGCATTTACACCGCCTGTAGGACAAAAGCGTATCTCTTGAAAAACACTCGAGACAGCGTGTAAAAAATCGATTCCGCCGCACAATGAAGCTGGGAATAACTTATGTTCTGTAAAGCCATATTCACTGGCGAGAAGAATATCGGCATTATTCGATACGCCTGGTAAGCATGGTTTGCCACAACTTGCTAAAGCATCTAGCAGGCGAGGCGATACTGCTGGCGTTACAATGTAATCAGCGCCTGCATTGATGGCGTTATTTAATGTGTCACTACGGGTAATTGTCCCCGCACCCACGATGAGATTTGGTAATGCCGATTTTATCGCTGTTATTGCAGCTAATGATTGCTCAGTGCGAAGTACAACTTCGACTAAATTAATACCAGCATCTTGCATAGCCCGAGCAACGGCGACTCCTTGCTGTGGATCATGTGCTTGGATGATTGGCAAAACCGGTTGTCCTGCCATTAATTTAGAAAATGCGCTCTGTGCCATTAGATTGACTCCGCTAATAATTGTTTTGCGCTAATTGATTGATTGTTCAAGGTGACGTTTTCAACATTGAAATCGGTGATATTTTTAACGATTGACTGTTTTGCGACGTTATCAAAGTGGCTATTTATAATTGTAAAATCTTTGATAGGTGCCCGCTCAAATCCATTTAAATAGAACGCTTTATCAAGCACGTTATTACAGTGCAGATTGTCTATAACGATATCGCGTACGGTGGGGTCAAATTGGCCTGCATCACCTTCTTCGTAAAAGAAATTAATAACAATTGCATTTTTTACTGTGCCAACTTCAACATTACGAATGCGAATATGCTCAATTAATCCACCGCGGACAGAATTGGTTTTAATACGGATGGCACGTTCTAAATGTGGACTGTCCATCGTGCAATCTTGTACGTAAACATTGTTCACACCGCCTGATATTTCACTGCCAATGACGACACCACCGTGACCTTCTTTCATGTGACAGTTTTCGATCACTATATTGGCAGATGGCGTGTTGACGCGACGACCGTCAGCATTTCGCCCTGATTTAATTGCAATACAGTCATCACCTGTATCGAACGTACAGTCTTTTATATGCACATGATTGCAGCTTTCTGGATCGCAACCATCGGAATTTGGCCCATGGCTTGAGAACGTGACACCACTGACTGTCACACTGTTACATAACACGGGGTTTACTAACCAAAAAGGAGAGTTTTTGATAGTCACTCCCTCAATTAACACATTATTACAGCGGTAGGGTTGAATGAAAGGGGGGCGCAGATATGCACCATCAGCGTAGATTCGCTCAGTAACAGGTAAGGCGTTTTCAGCATCAACCATTAATTGTTTACGTGCTGGTTTTTGATCCATCAATTGACCATTTTCTTGGTATTGTAATTCCCAGTGTTTTTCTTTGTGCGGACCTTTCCATGGCCACCAAGTGGTATTATTCGCATTACCCTCTAGTACACCTTCGCCAGTGATCGCTATATTTTGTTGGCCATACGCATAAATTAAAGGGGAATACCCCATCATCTCGAGGCCTTCCCAACGAGTGAATACTGCAGGTAGGTAGTCATCTGGATTAGTACTAAAACTTAGCACTGCGTTTTTTTCAAGGTGTAAATTAACGTTCGATAATAAGTGAATCGGGCCGGTATAAAATACCCCCTCAGGAATAATAACTTTTCCACCACCTTGCTGGTGGCAGGTTAAAATAGCCTTTTTTATAGCATGGCTATTATTAAACGTACCGCCACTTTGAGCGCCAAAGTCAACGATATTAAAAGCACTCTCGGGGAACTGTGGTACTTTAATGTTCTTTTTAATCGCTTCGGCTGCTGACCAATCATTATTATCTGTTGGCGTCAGTAACGTATTTACACTCGCACTTTTGCAGCCCATTAATGCAGCAGTACCTACTAAACTACTCGAGGCGAAGGCTTTAAGAAAAAATCGGCGATTATTGTTCATACTCAAGGTTCCTGTAGTCACAACATGTGTGCTAATTGTTTTTATAGTTGAAGTACTCTAGCAACAATTGCCACCGGTGGCAATTCTTGCTAGAGATTTTATAAAAAATAACCAACCACACAGTATTGGTTATTTGGAGGGGAGTCATTTGTTAAAATGATCCGCGCAAGCCGACTAAAAATTGGCGTCCTGATGATAAGCTTTCGTATGGGCGAGGTGTGTAAATATCATTCCACATCTCTTGCTTTTCATCAGTTAAGTTAACGGCTTCAAACGACAAGCTCATATTTTCTGTCAGTTCATAGCGAGCAGAGAAGTTGAGTTTTGCTTTGTCATCATAGCCACGTACAAACGTTGATTCATCTTTGTATTCATCGAGGTATTGTTTGTTATAACCACCACGATAGTTGTATGAGAAACGTGCTGACCAATTATCTACTTCATAATACATCGTTACATTGAAAGTGTTTTTAGACGTTTCTTCTTCGACTAAATTCAAAGGTGTACCATAAAAAGGGTCTTCGATATCGCGGGTATAGTCGATATATGTGTAGTTTGCTTGGATCCCTAAGTTATTAAAGGGCTCAGGCAAGAACGTAAATGGCTGCTGATAAATAAACTCAGCACCCCACATATCTTCAGCGTCGGTATTAGTAAGTTGGGTTACGGTCCAGGTAATATCTTCTGCGTTCATATCACCAATGTCGATACCCAAGCGATCTAACTCAGCCTGACTTAACACTTCATCACTACTTTCAGATGAAATACCGGTGATATTTTTAAAGAAAACAGAACCCGCAACCAGAGATTCATCTGCAAAGTACCATTCTAGACCTATATCGTATTGTTTTGCTTTGTACGGCTCAAGTGACGGACCCGCACCACGTTTAATTGTTGCGGTAGGGTCTTGCTCATCAGGGGTATTAACACTTATTGATGAACGTAAGTCAGATAGTTTTGGTCGGGTAATAGCGTGTGAGTAACTAAAACGACCGACTAAATCTTCAGTGATATCATAAGCTAGGTTAAGCGAAGGTAACCATTCATCACCTGTGCTAATCGATTCTCGCCAACCATAACCATTTTCAAAGTTAGCGCCATCACCTTTGCCTGCTGTGTAGCCATCTTTGTAAATATGATCCAGATTTACAATTCGGCTCGTGTTTTTGTTATCAACATAGCGAAGACCTAAATTACCCCTTAGTTCTGAATTGAATATATCTTTTCTAAAGTTAAGTTGAAGGTAGGCTGTGTTTACCTCTTCTTTTATATAATAGGCACGTTTGTACTCTTCCTTCGCTTCAAAAAAGGCGGCATTAGAAAATGCATCCATCATGGCATTGTAGTCAGGTGTTAGCCATGTAGAGCCAAATAGTGTTGAAGTGCTCGGTACTGAGGCATTATTACCAAAGTGAATACCGGTCTCATTAAGCGTGGTAGAAAATAAGTCTCCCGCTATTTGATCGGCATCTAAGTCAATAACTTGTGTTTCAGCTGATTTACCGCTGGTTTTGTTCGTTTCTATATCTAGGTTTTTCCACGCGTTGCGGAAGTCGTGTTGTTCAGTTTCAAAGCTACGCTGCCCTACACCAAATTTCACTGTGTATTCATCATTAAGTTCGTAGGCAAAATCAAGTTTAATGGTTGAGTTTTCGCTCTCAATAGTTTGTGCGCGGTTACGAACGAGCCCAGCACTGTAATTGCTAGCGTCTAGCATGGTGTTTTGTAATTGCTCTTTGGTAAACGCGTTTCCAGGAGCTTGTCCTGCTGCAAAAGCAAATGATGGCATTGTTGTGTTTAACTGCGCACTGCCTATCGCTTCACCACCGGGATTATTAATTAGAGAAAGTGGGTCAATATTACTGTCGTAACTGTAAGCAACGGTTGAGCCCTCTGCATCAAGTGCAAAAGTGCGAAGATAAGGTACATCCAAATCAGATTTTCCTTTACCTACTAAAAAGCTCATTTTTAAACGATCATTAATGTACCAATCACCCGTAAAGCTTACTTGATCAAAGTTTGATTCAGAGGAATCTTGTCGTGCTTCTGAACGTATAATTGCATTTGAAAACGCACCAGCAACAATTGTATTGTTAGGATCTGTATAGATGTTTTCAGGTACGATATTTTTTTGATCACGTAACAATACTGAGTATTGATATTCATCCATTGTCGTGTCTAGCTCTGCATGGAGAATATCTAAGTTCATTGAAAGATTATCAGTAGGAGCGTACTGGAAGGCGACGGTTGCACCTAGGCGTTTTTGCTCTTTTGAAAAGATAGAATAACGAGGTATACGGGGTAAATATAAACCATCCAGATTATCGTTTGTGTAATTGCCATTTTCTAACAAAATGGTCTTAGGTGCAGCTGATAGGTAGTTTGTACCTCCTTGACCAACGGGTGAACCGCCATCAACATAGTTTGGATTATTGACGGTCCAGCGAACCGTTGATGAACCTTCACTTTGGACGGTCCCATCACTGTATGCAACAGAGGCAAGTACACCGAATTTATTATCCCAGTTATTACTGAGCATAAATGACACGCGCGGCGATACATCCTCAGAAATATCGTTATAGCGGGCATTGACATTGTATGAGCCTTTAAAGCCTTCATATTGGAAAGGGCGCGCAGTCTGTAAATTGACATTACCTGAAATCCCGCCATCTTCTCTTTCTGCAGACACGGTCTTATCGATGTCTATTTGTGTAAAGAGTTCTGAAGCAAACACGTTATAATCAAAGGCGCGTGAAGTATTAGAGCCACCAGCCGCATCGGTTGCCGCTCCTGCTGAAGCTGATTCCATGCCATTAATCGTTGTTTTTACAAACCGAGAACCAAGACCCCTAATTGTTATTTGACGTCCTTCGCCAGCATCTTCTTCAATAGAGATACCGGGTACTCGAGCCAGGGAGTCGGCAACATTTAGATCTGGAAACTTACCAATATCTTCAGCAATGATTGTTTCGCGTGTGCCTACCGCCTCACGCTTAGACATTAGCGCTGCATTAATACTGCCACGGTAGCCTTTAACCTGAATAATTTCGATGCCATCATCTTCTACTGCATTATTTTGTTGTTCTTGTGCATTAGCAGCATAACTTCCCATTACGCCACTGAGTAATAGTGAGGTCATAAGAGAGCTTAGTTTGAATGTTTGCTTACTTGTTGTCATTGCTGTTCCAGTTGTAGTTTATTGTTATAAATTACATGACTTTCAAACGGCATAAGTCATATCCTGTTATTTTTTTATGCGATTGTGTGTTCAATTACGCAAAGAGTAAAATGCCACTTTAAATCCCTGTTTTGCTACCGGTGGCATTTAGGTAGAAATTATACGTAAAAATTCGTGCTGTCAAACCAAATAAACCAAAAATATTAATATTTCCTTTACAAATTAACGTTTTTAAAACCGCCGCAAGTTACATGATGGTGCAATAGTGGGTTGATTTTATTTATTTATTTGCCACCGGTGGCAGTGTGTGCTAGGGTCATTTTTATTGAGTTAATTTTCTACAGTGAGAGTTCAATGTTTAAACATTTTTTAAGGTTTCTATACGTCGGTGTTGCGCTTTCGTCTACTGCTCAGGCTGATGAACAGATCAACGTTTTTATGGCGGGAGACTCTACAATGTCAATAAAAGAAGTGAAAGATTACCCAGAAACAGGGTGGGGAATGCCTTTTCAATACTTCTTTAATGATCAAGTACAGGTAATTAACCTGGCTAAAAATGGTCGCAGCACACGGACTTTTAAATCAGAAGGTCGTTGGCAAATGATTATGGACGAGATTAAGCCAGGGGACTATGTCATCATACAGTTTGGTCATAATGATCAATCAAAACAAAAAGTTGACCGCTACACATCCGTACCCGACTTTAAAGCAAATTTACTTGGCTTCATCAAAGATGTGCGCGAAAAGCAAGCTCACCCCCTGTTAATGACACCGATAACGCGCCGCTATTTTAATGAAGACGGAACGATTAAAGAGACGCACCCGTTGTATGCAGATGCGGTAAGAGATGTTGCTAAACAAACAAAGGTTGATTTTATTGACATGGAAGCAATTACTAAACGCTACTTTCAAGCGCTAGGTGATGACGGCTCTGCATTACGTTTCATGCATATTGCCCCTGATTTGCACCCAAATTACCCGTTAGGTGTAACAGATGACACCCATTTGAACCAACTGGGTGCAACAGAGGTTGCTCAGCTTGTGTTAACAGAATTAAAGAAGATGAATCATCCCTTGGTTGCAAAAGTTAGGAAGCCAGACCCTAAACACCTAAAGCGTTAAATTTGAGCGTTAAGTTGTATTTTTTACTGAAAGCCTAACAATAAGATTGTGAGGCTTTTTTATTGGGTTTTGTTAATCGCTTTTGGTGTAATTTCACATATTGACATTATAAACGCGTTGCTTCTTTTGGCTTTATTGTCCTTAATTTTATAGCACTATAGTTATAGTTCGCTTTTTTAATTGTTCTACTACATTGGGTTAGTCATCAACTGACAGACAGCAATGATAACAACTATAAAGGCGATATATGCAAAAAATAACACAATTATGTAAACGAAAATCAGCATCGTTTACGCCTGTGGCCGTGCTCTGCGCTGCTATTTTCTCACAGCCAAGTTTTGCAGGTAGTTGGCAGCAAAATGTCAGCATCGGCGGTTTCAATAATGTTCATATTTACACGCCAGATACGCAGTCGAGTATCGGTGATGGTCATTCATTAATGTTAGTCCTGCATGGCTGCGTGCAACCAATCAATAACTATTTAAGTGCCAATTTAGAAGAGGCCGCAGAGGCTCATGGCATGGTGATAGCCGTGCCTGATGCGATGAATAAAGCGGGGTATAGCTGCTGGTCCTATTGGCAAGGTGCAATAAACCGCAGCTCTGGCGATTATAAGAATTTGATTAATTTAGCCAATGCTTTAAGTGGTGATGTAGCCCGTAATATCGACCCGAAACAGGTCTATATTGCTGGCTTATCATCTGGGGCTGCGATGGCCGCGCAAACAGCATGTGTGGCACCTGATGTATTTGCAGGGGTTGCACCCAGTGCGGGTCCTACTATTGGTACCAGTTCAAGTGGCGCTATTTCGACCTGTGAAACAGTCTCTGAAAATACGTTTGTATCACGTTGTGAAAGTTATGCTGGTAGCTACAAAAATAGTTTTGAAACACAAATCGCAGTGGTTGCTCACGGCACAGCCGATACCACAGTAAACACATGTTATAACCAACAAAATGCCAATGGGTTTGCAGCGCTTTATGGGGTTAATCAGTTATCGGGGACAACAACAATTAGCGACGACGCCACTCGCACGGCAGAGCAATCACACTGGCAAGATAATCGAGTCGCTATGTTGTGGTTGAATAATTTAGACCACTCATGGTCAGGTGGGCAAGGTGCTTCGGGTGATTATGTGGCAGCAAATAGCATTAACTTTGCAACATATTTAGGCGAGTATTTTACAGCGAACAATAAACGTGTTGATCGCAACTCTGGCCCCGAAATCAGTAATTTAAATGCCACAGACAGTAACAGTCAGCTCACCATTACAGGCAGAGCAATCGACCCTGAAGGCAGTGTAACGAGTGTGAATATAAATGTGTATAGCCTGGCCGCAGGGATGACAAGCTTAATTGAATCTCTCAATGTGCAAGTCGATGCGAATAATGCCTTTAGCGGGGTGACAAGTGCACTCACCGATGGTCTTTATGAAGTGCGTGTAAGTGCCACAGATAATGAAGCTAAACAAGGTAATGAAGCAAATCTTACTGTACGTGTTGGGCCAGAACCTGCGGCCACAGCACCTGTACTCAGTGATACTGCGGCTAGTGTAAATGGGCAATGCGCTACAGTAACAGGCACCGTTATCGATGATAATCAAAACGTAAGCACGGTTGTGGTTAGCTTTAGCAATGGTGATGTGACTGCTACGGTGAATGGGCTTGAGTACTTTGCTGAGCAATGCAATCTAGCGGGTGGCAATAATACCGCAGTGATCACAGCAAGCGATGATACAGCCCTTACATCAACCGACAGCATTAGTTTTGTCATCGATGCTGGGGTTACTGGCGATTATAACTTGCACATTAATGAAGGCCATATTACGTGGGGAGAAGGTTATTCGGCGTGTTATTTAGCGTTTGGTACCGCAAGCTTCACGATGCGGGAGTATGCGGTAGGAACAGAACAATGTCAGTGGATTGCTGATGATGACTCAAGTTGTGCAGGGCCTTTACAGGCATGCAAAACCACCACAGAACCTAGTAATGACGCAGACAACGACGGTGTGCTCGACGGCGCAGATAATTGCCCGAATGTAGCGAATGCTGATCAAGCCGATAACGATAATGACAGTATTGGTAATGTGTGCGACAGCACACCCGACGGTGAAACGAGCGACTTTGACAGTGATGGGGTGAGTGATAGCCTTGATAACTGTCCGCTTGTGGCAAATAGTGATCAGTTAGATAGTGATGCTGATGGTGTGGGTGATGCGTGTGATTCAACACCGAATGGTGATTACCAATGCACCGAAACCACTTCAAGCAACTATGCACATGTACAGGCAAATCGTGCGACGACGAATGGATCATACGCTTATGCGTTGGGCTCAGGTGATAACTTAGGTCTTTACAACACTTTTTATACCAGCACCTTAGCGCAAACTAGTGCGGGGTATTACGAGTTAGGCAGTTGCCCTAATTAATAAAATTGTGTCGCCCCGATGGGCGACACATCCACCCAGTTAAAACTTATAAGTTAAGGTTAGGCTGCCGTTTGTAGGCGCACCATAATAACCCACAGTTTGTAAACTATTAATGTACTGCTCGTCAGTGATGTTGTTGACGTTTGCTTGTATGTCAATGTTGTCGTTGATATTCCATCGAGCAAAGGCATTAAGTAAGCCATAACTCCCTTGTTTTACATTGTAGTCAGTGCTTTCGATTTTAGATTGCCAACGGCCATTTAAGCCCACAACCACCGCATCGGTCACCGCATAATCTACTGTTACACCTACAACATCACGAGGCGCCCATTTATTGGTATCATCACCATTTTCATCAGTTACATCAATATGTGTATAAGAAGCGACGATATTGATGTTGTCGGTAATCTTTCCAGTGACTTCAAATTCATAGCCTTCTGACTCAATAGACACGCCTTTATAGTAATAAATACCATCTTCTGTCAGGCCCGCGTATTGAGCAAAGTTATCTTGCTCAGCAGTAAAATAGGCAAACGTTGTCATTAGTGCATCGTCAAACCAAGAAGCCTTAACACCTGTTTCAAAGTTAGTGCCTTTGGTGGGGGCTAAGTATTGGCCGTTGTAATCTGCTTGCTCTTGCGGCTGATAAATATCAGAGTAACTTGCATATAAGTTTAAATCGTCGTTTAACTTATAAGTAAAACCAACATAGGGGCTCGTCTCGCTCTCGTCATTATCAATTGATGCACCGGCATTCATGCCTGAGCGCTCAAATTCAATAGTGTTAAAACCAACTACGGTAAATAATTTATCAGTAATGTTTAACTGAGCAGAGCCAAAGTAACGCGTTAGCTTTTGTTCGATATCAGAATATAAAACAGGCGCTAACCAATCTGGCTCAGGTATAGCATCTAAGTCATATGGAAATGCTGGGGTTGGACCATAGGCCGGTGTGTTTGCAAAATCAAATGGGTGTTGATACATCACGTCATCACTTTTTGCATGGCTTACACCAACGCTTGCCTGATGTTCTTTACCAAATAATTCAAAGGCACCAAATGCTTTGATTTCAAATAAGTCTGCATCTATATTACTGTCATAACGACCCGGCCAACCACTTAAGCCTAAGTGAGTGTCTTTATCAATCGTGCCGCTGGCATAAAATAGCTTGTCTTGCTCTTCAAAACCGCGGAAGTTATAGCTTGCTTGAAGTTGCCACGCGTTAGCAAAAATATAGTTGTATTCAATAAATGCAGAAGTGTTGATGGTGTCCCACATTGTCCATTCTTGGGTGGTTGTGTCGCTCACATCCCATTTTGCTTGGCTGCCATCTGTGTAGTTATACACCAGCCCACCCCATGTATTACCATCGGTATCAGCATCTTGATAAGAATAACCAGCGGTAACAGTGGAGTTATCTGTTAATTGACCATCGACAATAACAGAGAAAAACTCACGGTTATTTTCAAGCCCGTCAAGGTAAGATTCTTTATCTTCAGCAGCTGCAACAAAGCGGGCTGCCCAGCTCCCCGAATCAGTTAAAAGCAAAGAGTAATCTGCTTGAAGACGTTTAAAGTCCCATGAGCCAAATGAAACACCTACTTCACCACCATTTTCATTTTTTGGGCGCTTACGAACATAGTTAATCGTGCCCGATGCATTACCAACACCCGTTAAAAGGCCATTTGCTCCACGGATAACTTCAATGTTTTCGTAGCCATAGGCTTCCATAGCCCCGGTTACAATGCCCCAATCATTTGGCAAACCAACCCCATCAATTTGGGTGTTTTTAATTTCAAAGCCACGCGACGTGTAGTTAGTACGATTTGTTTCCCATTCTTCAACATTGATGCCTGGGGCTAAACGTAGCGCATCGTTGATATTAAAGGCTGAATAGTTTTTTAGTTGCTCTGCGGAGATGATACTGATTGATTGTGGTGTTTCATCAATCTCTAGTGCAAGGCCAGTTGCGCCTTCACTTATACGATTTTGGCGAACACCCACAATCTCAAGTGTTTCAATATTCGCTTCAGCCTCAGCAGTTTGCTGTGCGAAACTGAGTTGTGGATTCAATGCATAAATAATAGCGGTTGCAAGTGGCAACTGAGTTAATTTCATTCTTTTCTCCGCGTGTTGTGAGCAGTAAATGGCAATGGTTGATTATTGTTTTGATTAAAATAATTCGCGGTAAACTTATCACAACTGATAATAATTATCATCAAGATTTAAATCTAAAGTGTTATGTTAATACAAATAAATGTAACAAAATATGTCAGTTTATTTTGTAAGAGGGCAGCTTATAAGGCGTATTTCATTTTGTGCTTACCGTCTATTTTAATAGTGGCTTATCGCTGCTTAGCAACATGTAAAATTATGAGTAATTTTAAGGAGATATCACCATTTTATTCTTGGTCCAAATGGTTAGCGGAACAACGTGTGGAAGAGGGGGTATTGCGTGTGCTAAATGATGACATTATAAAATAAGCCACTGGCATAAAATCGAAGCCGTTGTGTAGGCTAGGTAAATAAAGTGCGGCGTCCAGAGTCGCTATTTTAAAGTTAATTCAGTATGCGTTATAAGGTTAATAAAGTGGGGTCATACAAAAATTGGGTATTTGAGGAGTAAAATCGTCTTTATGTACTAGTATGAAATAACAATCTTCATTATAAAAGGAATAGGCATGCTCAGCGCTTATCAAAAACAGTTAGTTCAAAATAGCTTTAAAAAGGTAGCCCCCATAGCCGACGACGCAGCAGCCATTTTTTATGCCAAATTATTTGAGTATGATCCTAAACTTAAAACACTCTTTATAAGCGACTTAAGGTCACAAGGAAAAAAATTAATGATGACCTTAGGTATTGCAGTTAAAGGGCTCGATAATTTAGATGAGCTCGTGCCAGTACTTGAACAACTTGCACGAAAACATATTGACTACGGTGTAAGCGTGGATGATTACACACCGGTAGGAAATGCATTGTTATATACGCTAAAAACAGGCTTGGGGGATGATTTTACCCCTGAATGCAGAAAAGCATGGGTCATTACTTTTAAGGCCATTGCTGATGTAATGCGAACTGCGGCATACCCCAGTTTTGACCCCGCAACTTACAAAAATGTTAAGTATTATCACAAATAATTTTATTGAATCGGGTGTATTGATATAAAGCCCATTGCTCATGGGCTTTATAGTGAAAGTTTTAAGCGTTACTTTCAACTTTTGTTTGTTTTGAGGTCGACATTGAGCTTCCGACCGATGCGGTGATAACGAGCAAAATGGCTAACCATTGCCATACACTTAAAAACTCAGCCAAGATAATAAAGCCAGCGAGGGCTGCTACCGCAGGCTCCAAACTCATCATGATACTGAAACCCTGTGCGGGCATATTTCTAAGTGCAACCATTTCAAGTGTATAAGGCAGGGCACTTGACATAATGGCAACTAGAATACCTAAAGGTAAAACGTCCCAACTTAATAGCGCCATGCCTTGTGAAGCTGCACCATAGGGAACAAGTACAATAGCTGCAATGCTCATACCTAAAGCGACGGTCATGCCACCTGAGCCCTGATTGCCCGTTTTTTTACCGAATAAAATATAAAATGCCCAACAGGCTCCTGCCGCTAGCGCTAAAATGACCCCTACAGGGTCGAGACTTTCCTCACCTTTCATATCAGGTAATAACAGCACAATACCTGCTATGGCGCAGGCAACCCAAAATAAGTCGCGCTTTTTACGAGATGATAAAAGTGCGACCGCTAATGGACCAGTAAATTCCAGTGCGACACCAATACCCAGCGGAATACGCTCGATAGCGTAGTAAAAAAGTATATTCATACCCCCTAAGCTTAAGCCGTAAATAATAATCGGCATGCGCTGGCCAATAGGAGGAAAGGCTCTCCAAGGCTTAAAAACTAAACACAGAATCGCCGCCGAAAAACCGAGGCGCAATGCAGTGGTCCCTTCAGGGCCAATCAATGGGAATAATTGCTTAGCGACAGATGCACCTGACTGAATGGTGACCATGGCTAATAACACGCAAATAACAGCAATCAAAAACGGGGGGATGGTACGCTGCATCACTGTCCTTATGAATAAATAAGAGCTGAAGTTTGGGGGCGATTTTACTGATGTTTTGATGATTAAGAAATGTTTTTCGTTAAACGGTAGCCGATTTTCGATGAAACCTAAGTTGTGAGGCATTCATAACTGTAATGTATTGATTATCAGAGATAAAGTGCATTTTAAGGTGCTCAGTCGCAACGGACTGAAAAACGCACGTCAGGTGCGCAAAAATTTACCTCAAAACACTCGGCAGTATTTATTGTGATTATTTACTCGTGAACAAGCGATGTCTGAACAATGCGTCATTTCTAATTATAATATGCTAGTAAATTGGTATGAGGTTTTGCTTTGTTTGAGGGTGTTGATGCCAGTGCGGGTTCGTTAACAATTGATGGTATTACCATAAGCAGCGAAAATTTAGCGCAAAATGCAATAACGAGAATAGACACCGCATTGTCACGTATTGGCGGCTTTAGGGCTGAAATAGGCGCAAAAATAAATGCGATTGAATCGACCATCCGTAATGAATCAAACCAGTCGTTGATGCTAAGTTCAGCGAATCAGCGTATTGAAGACACCGATTTTGCAAAAGTCATGGCTGAGAAAATATCACTCGATATCGTTCAGCAAGCGGGAGTAAGTGTTGCCATGCAAGCTCGCAATATTACAAAAGAGGGTATTTTGAGTTTGCTAGGGCAACTAGAGTAGTTGCCCTCAGACTTATTAGTCATTATCAGCAGGATACACGACACCTAATTGAGCTCTCGCTGTATCCAGCACGTCCATAACCTGTTTTGATAAGGTGTGTGTGTTTACAGCAGACTCAATGTGTCCGGCTTTGGCTGCTGCTATAAAGTGACTTACTTCATAGCGCATAAAATGCTCGTCAAATGGCTGAGCAAGTTCTTCAACCGTGCCATCATTACCAATAAACTGCATACGTTTTAACAAAGAAACCGCTTCGATTCTAATGCGGCCTTTTTCACCTTGAATTTCGGTAAAGTTGTCGCCTTGAGAAATTTTAGAATAACTAATAACTGCTTGTTTATCGGCATAATTTAATAGTACATCACCTGCACCATCAACCCCAGTTTCCAGCAAAACTCCACTGGCTTGCACACTCTGTGGGGCGCCCCAAAGAGCTAACAAAACATACAAAGGATAGATCCCTAAATCAACCAAGGCGCCGTTAGCAAATTCAGGTAAAAAGGTATTGGGTCTGTCCCCATTTTTGTATTTGTCGTAACGCGAAGAGTACTGACTATATTGACCTATATATTTGCGCGGCGTGCCTATTTTGGTGAGTGCGTGTTTAAGAATGGCGAAATTAGGCAGGTGAGTGGTCATCATCGCTTCCATATACAGGCGCTGATGCTTTTTTGCCGCGAGAATAATTTCATTTAACTCAATACTATTTGCCGCTGATGGTTTTTCACCCAGTACATGTTTGCCTCCGGCTAAACACATAACCGCGTAGTGTTTATGTAGACTATTTGGCGCAGCAATGTAAACAGCTTCAACCTGATTATCTTGGCACACTTCGTCGATACTCGTGAAAACTTTGGCATTATTGCTGGTATGTTTAGCTAAAAACGAACGGGCAGTGCTCTCTTGACGAGAACATACGCCGTATAAATCGAATTCTTCAACATGGGTTGCTGCGTCTAAAAAAGTGTCGCTTATAAAATTAGTACCCACAATGACAAATTTCATGTTTACTCCTCGCTATTAAGTGCAAGCCAAGCCTGCCAGTCTTGTTCAAACTTTTCCATTTGCAGGTGTTTTTTGCTGCGCAAATGTTTGTCTTCGTCTTCTTTTGCCATGTAGGGACCCACACGACACAATGCACAGTGTTTTTCACCCAAGTATGGCGGAATCGTTAGCATTGAGCAGATGTCGTTGTCTTTTTTACTGCTAAACACATACGTGATGCCGCTGGTGTCTTTTACATGCTTATCACGGTCGACGTTGCGAATTTTGTAACCTGGGAAACGGCTAATATCAAACGGCATTTGGCCAATATAATGACACGGTAAACCTTGGTTTAAACTCCCTTCAATGTTCCATTCTCGGTAAGGTTTAACGTCTTTTGAAGTAATAAAACACAGCATAGGGCCGTTTTTATCAAGTGCAAAGCGATGCGCATATTTTAAGTATTGATAAAGCAATGCGCGATTCAGCACATTCATGCTTCCAGAGCCTGTTTGTGCTTTAAAGGCGGCTTCACCTTTGAATGCAGGAATGAGTGGAAATTGAAAAATAACCACATCAAAACGTTGTTGGTCAAGGCGTTGCCAAGCACTGGGTTTCGTTACATCAAACTCTGTGAGCACACGAATACCTAACGTACGCAGTTGTGAAAGGGCGTTGTCGGCGTATTTCTGTTCTATTGTCTGTGCTGCATCATAGGTTGAAGCAGTAAGCTGTGCTGGTTTTACATGCTTGGCAATGGCATGCGAAAACGATAAATCGCCATCACCGACCGTTAAAATATGCCACGTTGGATCCAAAAACATGGAATCAGTGACCTTGCTCAGCGAGGTCGCTATTTTCTAGTTTAGGGCACAAGGCTAAACGTGTTTTTAAACCCTCAATAGCGATTTGCTTTAAGATGAGGTTAAAACTTAACAGCACCGCAATCACAATATGAATAGGGCCGTGCGTAAATCCTGCATCAGTATCGAAGAGCATTAAGCCAAACAATAAAAACATAACGGCTAAGAATATTTCGATAAGTTGATTCGAGTAAAAGGTGATGAGCCCCTGATTTTTATGATCTTTCTTTATATGGATTGCACAAAAAAAAGGGATCACCTTTATTTTAAAGTGTGCACCTTTTTCAACGTAGTTCTCACCAAGATGGTCTAGTTTAGCGCGTAGTTGATCTATCATACCAAGTCCTTAAACAACTGAGCCGCGGATGTTACCGCAAACACACTGAAAGGGCTACTCAGGATAGACGCTAATACCAATTACAAATATATGGCAGACAAACACCACGCCGGTAAGTACAAAGCGCATTTTTTGATAGTCAACGTGGTAGTTTTGCCATTGAGGTGTGCTCTTTTCAAATAATAACACCAGCCAAAAGCTGGCTGCGAGCCAAGCCAGAATCCATGCTGGCGGTAGAAAGCTCAAAAAGGCAATAGGTATAATAGGCAAAACGGCTTTGATGGCATCGGCATAAGTTTGCTGGCCCGCATGCCATAAATTACCGGCCATAAATGCCAAAATTGCTATGCTGTAGAAAGTGAAAAATTCTAAATTAATGGCACTACTGCCCGTGATCAGCGGCCAGCCTACGCAGCCTAAAAACGGAAGTAGACCTAAGTAACCAAGTTGAATGTGATTGATGAACTTTTCCATAATTGCCTTTTAAACCGACATAAAATAAGTAAAAGCATACCTGCGGGTATGCTTTTTCTTTTAATCAAACTCGTTGTATTTTATACCAGTTAAGCGCCTAAAACGATCGCTTTATTATTTACGTAATTCACGACGCAATATTTTGCCAACCGTTGACTTGGGCAATTCTTCCATAAAAATAATCGACTTGGGTACTTTATAAGCACTTAAGTTTTCACGGCAATAGTCTGTTACTTGTTGCTCATCAATTGGCTCTTTTAAAGTGATGTAGGCACACACTCGCTCACCTGTTTTTTCGTCTTGAGCGCCAATCACAGCCGCTTCACAAATGGCTGGATGCTGACAAAGTACGTTTTCAACCTCGTTAGGGTAGACATTAAATCCAGAGACAATAATCATGTCTTTCAAACGGTCGACTATTTTGTAATTACCACTTGGCAGTTGTAATCCCACGTCACCGGTTTTGAAAAAACCACCTTTCATACACTTATCTGTTTCATCTTGGCGTTGCCAATAGCCCATCATGACTTGTGGGCCTTTCACAACAATTTCACCTGATTGACCTTCAGCCACAGGCTGATCGTTTTCATCCCAAATCTCTACAACGGTATTAGACAATGGACGGCCGATACTGCCGATTTCTTCTTTCTTGAAATCATTTAAGGTCGCAACGGGTGATGTTTCTGACAGTCCATACCCTTCGGTAATTGTGCAGCCAGTGACCTTCATCCATGCATCTGCAGCAGCATGGGTCAGCGCAGCTCCTCCGGAAACGGTCATTTTTAATTGTGAAAAATCAAGCGCTTTAAAGCCTGGATGCATGCATAAACCAATAAATAGCGTATTAATTCCTGAAAAGTAATTAATGGTGTGAGGCTCTACTTGTTTAACTAAAGCATCTAAATCACGAGGATTCGGGATCAGTACGTTAAACTGACCCATCGCGAATAAGCCAATCATATTCACGGTGAATGCGTAGATATGATAGAGCGGCAACGGACAAATTCCCGTTTCTTGGCTTGGCTGCATGATCTCAGCAAAACGCTCATTCATTTGTTCAGCGTTGGCTAAAATATTGCCGTGACTAAGCATGGCTGCTTTGGCAACCCCAGTGGTTCCACCTGTGTATTGAAGTACCGCTATATCATCGCGGTTTGCGTTGTGTACTTTAAGAGGGGCTAGTTGTTCACCTTGCTCAATAAGCTCAGGGAGAGAGAGTTGTGTGCCTTTGACTGCTGGTAAGCCAACCGCTGCGGTCACTATGACGGTATTAATGGATGTTTGGTCAATGATAGTCGTGAGTTTATCTGCTAAGCCGTCGAGGAGCACAATCGCTTTAACGCCCGCATCATTAAATTGGTGCAGCATTTCTCTTGCTGTGTAAAGTGGGTTGGTGTTTACAACAATTAAACCAGCGCGAAGAGCTGCATAGGTGACGATAGGGTAGTCGACAATATTGGGTAACTGAATCGCAATACGGTCACCTACTTGCAGGCCGCTGTGTTGTTGAAACCATTGTGCCAAATAGCGAGATTGCTGCTCTACATCACTAAAAGTTAATGTTTTACCTGCACTGTTGTAGGCCGGTAAGTCAGCATAAGTTTGACAGGTATGGTCAATTAGCTGTGTGAGATTATCGTGTGTGTTCATTCGGACTCCTTAGCATATTGTTCTTATTAGAGTGTTTGATGATGCGCTTCATTACAGGGGTCATCATCCAAGCAGGTAAATAACGGCTTAAGCTATAAGATAGTCTAGATTGAAAGCCGAGTATCACCATAAATTTTTGCTTATCTAATCCACGCATCAGTCTGGTGACGCGACGGTCTTGTGTTAAGTAACGACTTACTTTATTGATGATTTTAGTGTTTGTGTGTGCGCAGTTGTGTTGGTCACACTCACTTAAATAAGGGGTCTCTGGTGCATAAATTACACTGACTTTAATGCCATCCGGTTTTAATTCTTGGCGTTGTGTTTTGGCAAAGTTCAAGATTACATCGTCAGCAATACGTTGATCTTGCACGTATTCAAAAGGGGTCATGGGGGCATGTGAAGTGATAAGTGCAAGGTGGCTATTCATGGTGAGGTACTGACGAATTACGGCGCTAAAGTTAAGAGTGCGAATGATATTAGCTTGTAGGCTACAATGATTGTTAGTGTCAGAGTGCTTTGCTAAAGACTCGATATTCTTAGTGCTGGGGCAGTATATCGCAACCTCAGGCTCACCAATGGCCACGACCGCATTGTTAACTTGAACAGCCAACGTTTGCGTATCGGCCATATCAACAGCAAAAAATTCAATGTATTGAGAATCATCGCTCAGTGTTCTAAGCGCATGTTTACTTTGCTGGCTAAAGCGTATATCAAATAATGCGACATCATCACCACGCTTTATGTATTGTTTAGCAAGTTCAAAGCCTAAACCACTATTTGCACCCGTAATAAACACCCTTCTTATCATTGCACGACCGCTTATCAGTGAAGTTAGCGAATCAATATATATAAATTGTTAACGCAATAATTAGCTTTTAGCGACCTATTTTTAACTTTTTACGCCATTATGCAGTAATGACTTACGGTAGTCTTTCGGAGGTACGCCATACCAACGCTTAAATGCGCGGGTAAATTCACTGTAGTTCGAAAAGCTTAAAATATCTGAAATATTCGACAAGCTTAAACTTGATTCTGTTAAGTACTGGTGCGCAAGATTACAGCGTATGTCATCAACAAGCTCACGAAAGGTTGTCCCTTGCTGAGTTAAGTGCCTTTGCAGGCTGCGGGAACTCATAGACAGTTTTTCAGCAATTAAGTTAACGCCAAATTGTTCGTGTAATAAATACTGTTTTATTAACACTTCAACGTGATCAGAAATATTTTCTCTTTTTGAGTCATTAAGGTGACCAAGTTGTTGGCTCAAAATTGAAAATAGTTGTTTATCAGAGTTCTTGATGGGTAGCTTTAGGTATTTTCTGTCAAAGATTAGCGCGGTGTGCGGACAATTGAACACTGGCACTTGCCCGAGTGCTTGACGATAAACACTGGTATTTGTATTGGCGCTGTGAGGGAGCTCGAGGCGGTGTAACTTTATCTGATCATCCGTAAGCTGTTTAAGTAAGTTAACGCCAACACTTAATGCTAAATCGGCTCCATGATACACACTGACCTTCAGTTTGCTGCGTACTAAAAACGACAGTTTCACGTAATCTTGGCCGATTTCGAGCAAAAGATCGGCGCTATTTTGATGGACATGATAATACTTAGTTAAGTTTTTTAGTGCCATTTCTAAGCTGTCACAGTTACCCATTAAATACCCAACCGAGCCGAGTATGTTCAAACTCTGCCAGCGACCAAGTTCTAATCCAAAATAAGGAAGGTCGAGCTCTTTTGCTGTGATTTCTAGCAGTTCGATTAATTGCTGATACTGAATGAAGTTGTTGGGCTCTTGTAATTGTTTTCTGTCTAACCCAACGCGCGATAATAGTGCATCAGGGTTAATGAGCTTGCTTTCAATTATTTCGATGTATCCATGTAGAGCCGATACTCTAATTAGGTCAGGTGTGTGGGGTGAACGGGGCATAATGTGCTCTTTTTTAGTGCGCTGGCGTAAAAAGTAAAAAAAATTGCGTAAAAAGTAAAGTAAATACAGCGATTAAAGTTTAACAATGTATTAACGATGATGGTCTACTATTTAAAATTAGGCCATTAACAGTACTTATAGGAATACGCAATGAATTACACAAAAGTCTTTATAAGTGGCGGTAATGGTTTTATTGGCCGCAAACTTGCGCAGTATTTTAAAGATAGAGGCGTACAAGTATGCGGTGTTGACTTGATGCCGTGTGATGAATTTAACATTGTGTCGGGTAATTTAAGTGAGCCAGCGAGCTTTAGTCACTTGATCAAAGACTGCGATTTAGTCATTCACACTGCGGCTATTGTGTCTAACGCATTGAGTTACAAACAAACATGGCAAGCAAACGTCGGCTGGACAAAAAATTTACTTGATGCCGCAGTACATGCTGGCACGGTGATGCGCTTTATTCATATTTCTTCAACGGCCGTGTACGGCAGCGATTGGCAAACAGCGATAAGCGAAGATGCACCATTACTCCCTGATGGGCGTGCTTATAACGATTCTAAAATGATGAGTGAACACTTATCTTTAAGTTATCACGCCAGTAAAAAGTTGAATGTAACAATTATTCGACCTGGCGATGTCTATGGTCCAGGGTCAAAACCATGGATAGCTTACCCCTTGCAAGAAATTGCAAAAGGAACCTTTATGGTGCCACAGGGTATGTTTGGGCCAGTTTATATTGATGACCTCGTTAAAGGAATTTATTTAAGTGCGATGAGTGAGCAGGCTAGCGGCGAAATTTTTAATTTGTCAGGGCCTGAACAAGTAACAAATCAAACATATTTTAACTATTTAGCGCAGGCACAGGGTCAACAGCACGTGAAAGTTGTTAATTTAAAGCTGGCATTGAAACTGACCGGCTTCATTGAGTGGTGTTATCACTTAGTTGGTAAAACGACAGACATTAACCCGTCGACAATGCGCATGCTTAGCCGTAAAAGTGCCGCTTATAGTAATGAAAAAGCAGAACGTTTATTAGGGTATAAACCTGAATTTAGTTTGCAGCATGGTATGCAGAGCGCACTGCAATGGGCATTTGAGCAAGGACTTTGTAAAGCGGCTCCAGAACAGCCTGCTGTCAAAGTTAACTAAACAATTAACAACATTTAAAGCAAGTGAAAAGAGGACACACACATGGCATTACCAGATATTATTAATCATCAAGACTTTCTATTAACGATTCATACCAATGATGAAAAACTTATAAAAAATGCATTACCGGGTGTTCATATTTACCCATTGATGCTTGATTCTGAAAACGGGGTATGGGTATTACGCGTTTTATTTGAACCCGGTACAGTATTACCAAAGCATTTTCACACTGGTGTTGTACATTTATATACTTTGTCTGGTAGCTGGCATTACACAGAGTACCCAGATGATGTGCAAAAAGCGGGTAGCTATTTATTTGAACCAGGTGGTTCTATTCACCAATTCCAAGTGCCTGAAGAAAACACCGAAGTTACTGATACGTTCATGGTGGTTATGGGCTCAAACATTAATTTTGATCCCGATGGTAACTACATGAACATTATGGATGCAGGCTGGATTGAACAAGTCATGTTAGCGGCTGCAAAAGAACAAGGTTTTGAACCTAAATATATTAAACCAAAGAGTTTGTACGGTTTTAATAAGTAATTTCGTTCCCACGAAAAGAAGCCCTCATTCATGTAAGTGATTGAGGGCTTTATTCTTTTTAAAGAATTTAGGTTTGCAATCTAAAAAATCAATTAATTTAATCTAAACAATCAATTTTATTTTAATCGCTCAGGCCTCTATTGTATTAATCAAGCAGACGCAAGGCTGCGTTAATTAAACTTTTAAATACATCAATGAGGAAAACTATGAGCACTTCATTAATCAACACAAAATTACAACCATTCAATGCAACAGCTTACCACAACGGTGAGTTTGTAGAGCTAACAGAAAAAGATGTGCTAGGTAAATGGTCTATCTTCTTCTTCTACCCAGCAGATTTTACGTTTGTATGCCCAACAGAGTTAGGTGACGTTGCAGACTACTACGCACAACTTCAAGAAATGGGCGTAGAGGTTTACTCAGTATCAACAGACACTCACTTTACTCACAAAGCATGGCACGATACATCTGACACGATTAGTAAAATCAAATTCCCAATGATCGGTGACCCAACAGGTCGCATTACACGCAATTTCGGTGTGATGATCGAAGATGAAGGTCTTGCTCTTCGCGGTACATTTGTAATGAACCCTGAAGGTGAAATCAAAGTGATCGAAACTCATGACCTAGGTATCGGCCGCAGTGCAAAAGAGTTAGTACGTAAAGTACAAGCTGCACAATACATCGCGAACCACGACGGTGAAGTATGCCCTGCATCATGGCAGCCAGGTGAAGAAACATTGGCTCCTTCACTAGACCTAGTTGGCAAAATCTAAATTGCGACTGCACGTAAGTGCTTAAGCGAAGCCACGCTTCGCTTAAGCGAGCAATACGAATTTAATTGCCCATCACAACTCACACACATTAAGCACATTAGCGGGTGGTGGGCAGTTAATCCTGTCATTTTTCGAGATTATTTATTCTGAACTCAAGGGCTAAGCCATGTTAGATACAAATATCAAAAACCAATTAGCAAGCCACTTTGCTTCTATTACCAGCCCTGTTGAGCTGCTTATCGCCTTGGATGACAGCAATAAATCAACAGAACTAAAAAGCTTAGCGACTGATTTAGCATCGTTAAGCGACAAATTTTCGGTGCGAGACAACCCAGACCAAGGCGTACGCCGTCCTTCAATGGTGGTGTCTTCACCTGTAAACAATACGCAAATCATTTTTGCCGGTGTGCCAATGGGCCACGAATTTACTAGCTTGGTTCTTGCATTACTGCACACAGGTGGCCACCCAAGCAAAGCGTCAGACGCTGAAATTGAACAAATTAAATCATTAACTGGCCCGCTTAATTTCGAAGTATATATTTCATTAAGCTGTCAGACGTGTCCGCAAGTAGTACAAGCACTTAACTTAATGGCGGCGCACAATCAGAACATAACAGCCACAATGATTGATGGTGCTTTGTTCCAAGATGAAGTGAACGAGCGCAATATTCTGGCGGTACCGGCTGTTTATTTAAATGGTGAATTGTTCAGCCAAGGTGCTGTGAACTTAACCGACATTTTAAATAAAGTAGACACCAAAGCAGCAGCACGACAGGCTGATGCGCTGAACGACAAAGCGTTATTCGATGTATTAGTTGTAGGGGGCGGCCCAGCGGGGGCTTCTGCGGCTATTTACTCAGCACGTAAAGGTTTAAACACCGGAGTGGTCGCAGAGCGATTTGGTGGTCAGGTTGCAGACACATTAGCCATTGAGAACTTTATCTCTGTAAAAGCAACTGAAGGCCCTAAGTTAGTTGCGCAACTTGAAGAACACGTTAAAGAATACGGTGTTGATGTGATGCAAAACCAACGTGCTGCGTCATTAACTAAACAGGATAACTATCAAATTACCTTAGAAAATGGTGCGGTATTAAATGCCAAATCGGTTGTATTGGCAACGGGTGCCCGCTGGCGTGAAATGAATGTGCCGGGCGAGAAAGAGTATCGCGGCCATGGCGTTGCATACTGCCCGCATTGCGACGGCCCGTTATTTAAAGGCAAAGCAGTCGCAGTGATCGGGGGGGGTAACTCAGGCATTGAAGCAGCTATTGACCTTGCTAACATCGTTGAGCATGTCACCGTGCTTGAATTTGCTGACACATTACGCGCCGATGAGGTACTTATTCGTAAAGCGAAAAGCTTAAGTAACATCACAATCATTAAAAACGCGCAAACAACCGAGGTTGTTGGCGATGGCAAGCGTGTAACAGGTTTAAGCTACATTGATCGTGTCTCTGGCGATGAAAAGTCGCTTGCACTGGCTGGCATTTTCGTTCAAATCGGTTTAGTACCAAACACTGAGTGGTTAAAAGACTCAGATGTGTCATTGACTCGCTTTGGTGAAATTGAAATCGACAGTAAAGGGGCGACTTCTTTACCCGGTGTGTATGCTGCGGGTGATGCCACGACAACACCGTTTAAACAAATCATTATTGCCATGGGCAGTGGTGCAACGGCAAGTTTAGGTGCATTTGATTATTTAATCCGCCACAGTGATGAGGCTCAACACACTGAAAATGCAGCCTAAATGGATAAATAAAGACTCTTGATTAGGCAGCTCAACACCCATAGCTGCCGCTTTAAAGCCGCCCTCTCCAAAGGCGGCTTTGTTTTGCATACTATTTATTGATAGCGCGCTGCGGTAATGAACTCATTAAAGCTTTCGCACCAAATAATGACGGTGTTGTATTCGCTTATATTTACGCCTTGCGGAACACGTATTTTAAAGCCATTAAATGAGCGTACTTCGGCTATTCGTTGCATTGTGCCTTTATAGGAAAGGAAGTCATTTTCGTTATCAATAAATTGGTGAGATAAATACAGTTGATAATCAGGCCCAGGGGCAAGTTTACCTTGCATTGAGATTGCGTCATTACTTAAATACACCATCCCATCATCATAATGCAGGCTGTCAGAGCCTTTTAGAACAGTTTTAAACTCCCCCTTAAACAAAGCACGATTAGCATGCTGTTGTAATGTGGTGATAGCGGGGGCTGGTGTTGCCGTAAGAATAGGTAAGGTATAAATACCCACCATAAAGCCTGCAATAAACACCGCAATAAAGCTAAGCAAGAGAATGAACTTTTTAATCATTGTAGTGCCGTTTTTTCAAGTGTAATGGTAAGGCGTTGTTTGAGTTTAAGCCTTTTTTCGACGTCGCCAAAATAGTGCAAATAAATACGCTCTAATTCACCTGAACGCTGAAGTTTTTGCATTCCTTGCTCGAGTAAATCCGCGATATGTTGGTTTTCTTTACTTAAATAAAAGTAGTAATTGCTAGGATATTGCAGCATGAGAGAGGGTTCAATGATCAAATGAAATTGCTTTAGTTTGACAAGTTCAGATTCTATAGCCAACACCGAACGTGGGAAGTAATCGCCTAAACCTGTTTCTAGCGCCTTGATCATGCCTAAATAGTCCAGATCCCCATTAACAGTTAGGCCGTTGTTTTTCATAACCGTGTAATCGTACCAACTCTGTTGTTGTAATCCGATTAATTGTTTTAGAGTGTCAAGGTTATTCACTTTGTGAAAAGTCGCTTCATCGCCTTCACGAATAATTAGCAGACGCTTTCCATGCAAGCCTTTGTACAAGGGAGTAGTTGTTCTAACCAAAGAGTCAGGTATTTCGCCAGGGAGCGATAGCCACGCTAATGTAACGGCTTTATTATGAGTCAACTGCTCTACTATTCGTTTATCATTCATAGGCTTAACGTTGTAAAGTAGGGTGGCATCTACTTTCATTACTGCAAAGCTCTTTTCTAGAACATCATGAATATACTCATTTTTTTGAACTAAAGGGTAATCGGGCCGAGCAAGTTTTATAACAAGCTGCTCATCTGCATAATTTGCAAAACTAACCATGACACATAGTATAAAAGACACACGTCTTAGGGTATTCATCTGTGTATTTCTCTATTAAGTGCACTGTGTTTACGTTTACACTTTAAAAACATGTACCTGCTGTTGTAATCGAGAAGCAAGCGATGCAAGCTCTTGGCTCGCTTGAGCATTTTGTTGTGAGCTTTCGCTGACCAGTGAAATACTGCTACTAAATTCATTAATATTACAACTGAGTTCATTAGCAACGGTCGTTTGTTCATCCGTTGCAGTAGATACTTGATTGTTCATATCGGCGATTTGTGCCATTTCTTGTGTTATTTCAATTAGCAACTGCGATGACCGTTCAGCAAATTCAACACTTTGCTTGGCGCTTTCATCGGCATTGCCCATTGCTGTAACTGCTTGCTGTGCCATTGATTGCAGTTTACTAATCATTTCATTAATACTGGCTGTCGCTTTTTGTGTATTGTGCGCAAGTTGCCTCACTTCATCGGCAACGACCGCAAAGCCGCGCCCTGATTCGCCAGCACGTGCCGCCTCAATTGCTGCATTTAATGCCAGTAAGTTTGTTTGTTCAGCAACACCTTGGATCATCATCACCACTTGGTTTATGTCGGTCGATTGGGTATTAAGTTCATTGATTAGCTGCGTATTTGCATTAACGATATGTGACAAACGATTGATTGAATCAATGTTTTCTTGAACTGATTGCTGCCCCATTTTTGCCGTTTTGTCGGTGTGTGAGGCTTTTTCTGAAGTAGCAAGTGCGTTAGCTGCTACTTGCTCAATCGCACTACTCATTTGCGTAATTGCTGTTGCTATCATTGCAGATTGGTGCTCTTGTTCCGTGGCTGTACTGGCGACTTGGTCACTAATTGAATTCATCTCTTCGGCCGCCGAAGACAGAGTGAGTGTTGCACTTGTTACGTCATTCACTAGCGTATGAATACGTTCCATCATGGCATTAAAATGGCTGGCTGCTTGGGCTATTTCATCGTTACCATGGGTTTTCGCTCTGAGCGTTAAATCTGCATTTTTAGAAATTGAGCCAATGGTTCCACTCAATGAAAGTAATGGATTATGAATCGAGCGATAAATCATAAAAGCGACAATTAGCAAAATAATCATGAGAATGATGACGGAGGCCGTCATGGCAATGCTGACTTTTTCAAAGCTTTTGTCTGCCGTGTTTTTAAACTTATAAGCCTCTGATAGTTGTAATTCAATTAACCCTTGATAACTCTCGCTAAGGGGATCGAATACAGCGTAGAGTCTTTTCACAAACTGATCGTCTGGAATTGACTTCAATTGATTGTTTTTAACCGCAGTGAGAAGCGTATCGAGTTCTGATTTAACATTGTCTAAGTTCTTTTCAACATTGTTGACTAAGCGTTGCTCTTCGCTGGTGAGTTTAGTGCTTAAGTAGCTCTGCCATTTACTGTCTGCTAAGGATTCGGCTTCGTTTACAGACTGAAGAAATGCTGTTTTAGAAATTTGTTCTGCTCGGTATTTATGAAATAAATCGACAATACTTACGGCGTAATTGTCCGATACTGTTTTTATTTGTTCTAGCGGCACAACGCGATCGTCATACAAGCTGTCGATACCTTTTACCATGCTATGCATCATGGATATGGTAAAAATAGACGTGATCACAAAAATCGACACGGGTAACAGCGCTAACACAGCGAGTCGAGAACGAACAGAGTAGTTATTTAACATGATAAAATGAACTTTTATAGTGGCTTAGTATTAAAGCTAATAAGAGAAATGTATTTAAGCAAGTTTTTGCAATAGTTTATAGTTATCTTTTGCTTGAATTTGTGCAAATAGTTGATTTACATCATTGTGTGTAACGTTACACATAAACGCTTGAGTCTATAACAGCTTATTTTTCTGTGAGTGTAATTATTAAGTTTTAAATAATAATGAAGCCCGAATATTAAATCAGGCTTCATTTTAAAGGGGGTATTATTAGTGACCTCGGTTGGGCATTTGTCGCGGCATTTGTTTAGGTAAATTACGGCGCATTTGTTGCCTTTGCATGCCAAGTTGGCGAGCACGGTTAGCTTGATTTAGCTGTTGCATGCGATTTGTTTGCTGAGTATGTGATTGCTGGCGCTGCTGTAAAGTGTGTTTAGCTTTACTCTTATCAATGGTTTGCAATTTATTCTGCACATGTTGTCGGTCAGTATTTTGTATGCGGTCTTTAATCTGTTGTTGTTTATCGCTAGGTACATCTTGCCACTTATCTGAAACACGTTGTTGCCACTTTCCGTCGTCATGTTTCAGTACATTCCCATTTCGATCGGCAAATATATTGTTCGCTTTATCGCGCTGGCTGATGGCTGTTTTTAAATCGCGCTTTACCTGCGTTTTTGAGGCTAGGCGTGTTTTTATTTGACTGCGTTTATAAATATTATTAAGCGGACGTTTGTTGTTAAGGTTATTTAATTTATTGCCAATATTAACGCTATTGCCAATGTTTATATCACCAGTATTAATGACTACGGGGCCTCGGTAGCCGCCGCCATACCAACCATTACAACAGTGGTAAGGACGGTAATGTGTGGGCCAACCTAAATCCCAATTCATTCCTAAGCTTAAAAAGCCATTGCTCCAACTTACGCCGAACGACCAGCCAGTCCAGTTGTTATAGCCAATATTAAAGCCCCATGTTGACGGCCTAGGGTAATAGTAACCACCCCCCCAATATGGTGGGTAATACCACCCAGTGCCATAAACAGGCGCGCCGTAATAAGGATAAGACCATACATAACCCGGGTAGTAACCTGTGTACACAACGTCTGGGGTTGATTCATAAATCTCGACATAGGTAAGGTTATAAACGGGTGAACTGGGTGGGATTTTGGCGATTTCATTTTTTGGAATGCTGTCAGCCACTAACCACGGCCCTTGCGCTGAATCAGCTTTAAACCATACTGCGTTATCGACAGCATAATATTTTCCTTTTATTTGTAGCACTTGTGCATCGGTATTGATTGCGTACGACACGTTAGTTCCAGGAATGCGCTCAAATTTAGGCTTACCATCATAGTACACGGTCAAACGCGCGTCTTTACGACTGATCGCTGCTGTTTGTGGCACTTTTGCATCAAGCACCGCTTCATTTGCCTCTTCGGTGCCCGCGACAGAGTCACGTAAGCCACCAAGGTCTGATTCTGGTGGGATATTTGCGAAGCTTTGAGGCAGCTCGTCTGCTCGTACAAATGTCCAAGGGCCAGTGTGTTGTTTCGCCCTAAACCAACGTCCAGAAAGCAATACATACATGTTATTGGTTTGCATTTCTCTTAGCCACGGAGTTTCTGTATTAAACACGTACATTAATTCTCCACCACTTAGGCTCTTCCATTTGGCTTCGCCATCGGTTACTACAAGCTCAGTGGGCTTGGTAGCAACAACAATCTCAGGTGGGGATGAAAGTGATGATGTACTTGTGTTTTTGGGGAGCATGTTTGCTAAATCAGCAGGCACAGATTGGGTATATTTATAAGGGCCTTTTGCTTGTTTTGCCTGATACCAAAAGTGTCCATCGGTTAGGTAAAGCGATTTGTTTTTTGTATCTTTAATAACGGTCATCGCAGTATTTAATGCACGTTCATAGTGTGTGTCTTTGATAGCACTAAATTTAGGTTCACCGTCAAAGCTTAATAACACCGCAATTTTGTCTTTAAAAATAATGATCGGAGGGTCTGTTTTTAATTGCGCTAAGCTTTGCTCTGCAACTTCTGCGTTTTCTAAACTGGCGGTCAGTTGCGACAGCGAGGTATTAAATTGACTGGTTTTAATCGCTTGGTTTACGACGGTGGTAAAGGTTTGCTCTCCCGCATCTTTAGATTCTGGCCAACGCACATCAATGACGCTCATATCGCGTACGGTGACGCTATCGTTTTCTCTGTCGGTATCAATTTTTGCGGTAAACCAAAAAACACCAAATATGGGCTCTTTGTTTTGTGTAAATGACATGGCTGCTCGGGCAGTAAGGGCATTGCCGATTAACTTTTCTGGTTGCGGCTGATAAACAATCAAAGTGCCCTCAGTCGTATGCACTTTTTGAGGCCACTCAATCGCATTGCTAGGAAAGCAGTATATTACACAGCTAAATAAAATGAATAACTTGAAAAAACGATAAAAAGGCGCGTCATGTTTCATGTTCAATCCTTGTCGAATACACGTCAGATAAGTGTAGCTCAGCAAGAAAAAACTGCGTTAAATTTGTTCCGTTTATCGCACAATTATATCAACAATGTTGAGCTACAAATTGCGCCCCCGCATCGACCCCCATGTCATAGCCCGCTGATAATTTTGCAAATGACTTTGTTGTTCGCCCAACAGCAAACTGTGGCGGTGGGGCAATGATATTTATGTTGCAGTCATTAGGTGGGTTCATAATAAAATCAATGCTTTGATTATAGTTATTTGCTCGGCGCAACGTTGCTTCAGCAAGGGCAGGCGTGTCTTTGTATAACCGCTTAACGAGCCAAGGGGCTTTTGCAGGTTTCTTTTTATAACCCAGCGGTTGCGATAAAACGACCGTGATATCTTTATTACCCATTTCATATGCTTTTTGCACGGGGATTGAGTCTGCAACGCCGCCGTCGGTCAGTTGAATATCATTAATAACGGGATAGTGCCGATAGGCAATGGGTAAAGCGCATGACGCTTTAAGTTGCTCTTCCATTAATTGAGCATTTGCTTTTAAATACTCTGCGTGACCGGTTTTGATATTGGTTGCGACAATGTAAAACTCACTCGCTTGATTATTGAATGTATCTAAATCGAGGCGTATATCCCGAATAGTTTCCTGCCACAACCAATCTAAATCAAACAGGTGGCCGCCTTTAGCAAAACGGATAAAATTTATAAATTCGGGACGACATGAATAATCGGTGATTACGGCATGGTTTCGTTTATATTGTGAGCATAAATACGCGGCGATATTGGTAGCGCCAGCAGACACACCATAACACTGTTGAAACGGCTGATAACTGGCTTTTAAAAAAGCATCTAGTACGCCTGTGGCAAAAATACCACGCATTGCGCCGCCTTCTACAACCAGCGCTTTGTTCTGTGTCATTGTATTCCATTTCCCTTGTAATCGTGTTTACTAAACCATAGCAAACACGATTACAAAACAAAATAGAGTTTTGGCTCTAAGTGTTAAATTGCTTCAACCCAGAGCACGCCTACTTGCTTTTCTGTTACTTTAACAGTACTACCTGCTGCAATAGGGGTATGGCTTTTGAGCTGCCATTGGATACCAGAGTATGGATGTGTCGTTAAACCTCTGTCATCAACATCTGAATTAATAACAAAGGTGATGTCGGCAAAGTCATTGTGCAATGGTTTAGTGTCTGTTTTATCTTGCAAACGTTTGAGTGGTTGCCAAAGCACCACGGCAAAACCAAGGGTAAACACAATATTGCTCCACAGTGCAGTAGTGTAGTTGCTATCAAGCAAGCCAATATTCATCAGTAGACCACTGGCAAATAAAGACAAACCTAAAAAAAGTAACACATAGGTGCTCATTCCAAGCACTGCAACTTCAATAATTAGCGCAAGCACACCTAAAATCATCAGTGTTTCGGCTAAATAAGTATCTAAAAATGCCATAGGGAAACCTAACTTTTTTGTTTTTGGTTCAAAGAGTTAATAATAGACATGCCTTGTGCTACTAATGAACTGGCATCGGTGCCGCTATCAGGGAGTAATACCACTGATGATTCACGTGCAATAGCTTCTTTTGCCGCAATGGCTTTGGTTGCAAGATCAAGCTGAATCGCTTTTTGACCTTGCTCGGTATCGGCTGCTTCACCAACCTTGCGCAATGCATCTGCTTGAGCTTCTGCTACTGCAATAATGGCTTTTGCTTCACCTTCGGCTCGTAATATTTGCTCTGCTTTATCGGCTTCTGCGGCGAGAACTTGCGCTTGTTTTTTACCTTCTGCAACGTTGATATTTGCTTGTCTATCACCTTCAGACTCTAATATTTGTGCACGCTTTACACGTTCAGCTTTCATTTGAGCTTCCATTGCCTCCATAACGGATTGAGGAGGAACAATATCTTTAATCTCTTGTATAACCCCCTAAAAGATACCACTTACGGGTGGGTGAGTGAGTAAAGTCCTTTATTTCTAAGTTGTTAAGTGGTTTAAGTTATAATTCATATAACTCACAAAGTACCATTTAAAAATACTAGTTAATTTACTTATTCTTATCTCATGGTATAAGTGTTAAGACTACCTATTAGTTGATTGTTGTCAAAACAATACGCTCCACTAAACTCCTGTCGACCATAATGATGACTGGAAGTGAGGGAGCCACCTATAACTCCTTTCTCACCCAATAATGTCCAAACTATTTCGAGGCTGTTTTCCTTTAACATTGTTAAAAATGGTTCTTTTTTTACAAGTAAATGAGGCTTTGACGCGTGTAAAGCTTCGGCTGCAAAACAAACTATAGTTCCGTTTTTATCCTTGAAACTACCTTCCATTTCTCCATTTGTTAAGCCCATCTTTTCGAAGATTAAATTGCTAGGTTTCAGAAAACTCAAAGTTTCTATTTTTGATTTATCGAACTCTTCTTCCCACAAATAATTAACAGAAGTAATACTAACTTCAGCTATCTTTGCTCTGGAATCTTGATCCCATACAGAGGTCCAATCGGCGCCACCGTAATAGTCTGATTTGAAAAATTGAAATGCTTCGGACCAATAGAACTCTCTATTAAATAATTGGTATCTGTCACTGCCTTCAGGCATCCATCTGCCCATGAAATGTTGATTTGAGGCCCAGTCCTTAAAATTTTCAAATTCTTCTACTTTAACAATGTAGCTTCTGATATGACTCCAAACCTCTTTTCTTGGGTGCCCCCAATCTTCATTGCCTATAATTTTGGGTTCTTTCCAAGATGGATAACTTTCTAATATTAACCATTCATCACCGGTGTTATCTTTAACTTCAATCAAACCATATGGATTAGCTATTGTATTCGGGCTTTTAACCCATTCTTCATAAGAACAATCCCAATCAAATACTTCATCATTAAGCCACCACATGTCTTGATTGCTTACCACCTTGGCTCCTGTTTCTTTGAGTAAGATCGTAGGATCTATATCTCTAAGGTAAGGCTCCCATGGACCTTGATATGGGCTTTCCTTTCTTTCATCACCATAACCCTCAAATCGAATGAAATTATCAGCCAGCTTTGCCATATATTCATAATAAGCAATCCATTGATACTTCTTACCAATTCGCTCTTGAAATGATTCTCGACGACCACGGCCAGTTCCTACTTGTCGATCAAAATCACCATGTTTGTCAGGATCCCAGCCTAGCTCTATAACACGATTAAATATAAAACGCTCTGCTATTCTAAGATCAAAGTGTTTATCCGTTTCCAGTAAGTTATTATTGTGATCAAGGTACGGCTCTATATCTTTTTCAAAGTCAATTAATAAGTCGTCTGCCAAAGACTCCTTAAACAATTGCTTGTTCGCGTTTATTTCATCCTGGTCTTTTCTGCCTATTGCGCTATTAAGCCTAATTGTAGTGTCACCAAATGTAATTTCTTCGGCCTTGTCATCATAAATGATTGGGTCAGTGGCTGCATAAAGCTCTTTCTGGGTATCAGATAATTTACTTTGGAATATTTTAAATATTTGCTTACGGTCGACAGGGATTTCACCAAACTTGCAACCTGACCAATCTGAATGATTGTGATTTGTTCCAATCGTATATCGAGAGAAGTCACCGCCTCCCATAATCGAGCCCCAAAGTGTCCAATAGGGGTCTCTATCATAAAGGGATTCTAATTCTTCTTTTGAAGGAATTTCATCAGGCCAACTACTATTATATGGAGGTTTAGTCTTAGCCAGTTCAACATCGTCAAGCACCAGCCCGGAGTGAATAGCAAATTCAATGATTTCTCTCGCATAATCTCTGAGTAATATATTTGGATACACATATTCAGTACAAAATACTTTGTGATAAACAGTTTCGGCTAAACATTTTAATTCCTGAACATTATCAGTTCGTAATGTACAGCCTAATGCAACTGCAAATATTCTTTCCCAAACATAAGGGTCATTCACCCCATCAAACTTATCGATTAGTTTTGTCAAAACAGAGATTCTATTTTCTAGTAAACTCACTAAAGCCTTAGTAGAACAATCGCGAAGCTCTCTATTACTCGACGTTAAATACCAACATAAACTAGTGGCCACCAACTCTATTGACTCGTCTGAAATGTAGCTTTTATCTGTCCTAGCCCACGCCCAATCTATTAGATGCCTAAATGCAGAGTCTTCACTATATTTATATTTGAGTTGTGTAGTCCAAAATACATCTCGATCGGCTAAAGAGTACTGCATTAACCAACTATGCAAGAAATTAGCATTGAAGGGGTGATCAACTAACCCTGAGATTGAGATAATTGCTTCTAGAAAATGATCAAAGCTATTGTTAAACCTAAATACTTGCTCATTGATAAAAGGTTTTATTTTTTCGAAATCAATGGCATTGATGTCTCGCCAAACCAAACTTTCAATAAATGCTTCTAGTAAGTTATGATTCTCACTAAACTCAGGTAATAATTCATAAAGCTCTTTCCCAAATCTTTCTGGTAGTTGAATGGATAGTGCCTCTACTATGCCCGAGTGTCTGTAAAAGTCATATTCATCTTTAAAATAACTTTTCAGGCGACCATCAGTTTTAAATTCATTTTCGATATTTTCAACATCGTCTAATAAGAACTTGACTGTTAAATGGTCATCAAACCTTTCAAAAGCCACATACACCACTTCCTCGGTAGAGTTATCATCATGTCTAACTATGCCTTTAGTCAGTAATCCTTCATCAATTAAGGCGCTAAGAAAAGTTTTATCAGTAACATAATCATTAACAACAGATTGAACCGCCGTATGAGCATCTTTAAGTGAAATATTACTACTACCAATACTCAATTTAACTTTTACTATTTCGTTGAGGGCGTCTCTTACAAGGGGGAAGCTGGGGTCGAACGCGTATTTTTTGGGTGATGCTAATGACTTATTTACTCCTTCCACTAAAAAATTCAGAATATTTGAAATACCATTAAATCCAACAGGCACTCTAGTTAAGTCATTTTTCTTAACTCCCTCACACAACAATTTAAGAAATAGAGGATTTTTAAACTCTGGGTTAAGATTTGGTGACGAAGGCCTCTCTATATTGTAATAGTCATAAAATAAATTAACTGCTTCCAACTCGACATTTTGAAATCCAATATGCTCATGCACTTCAAAATTATTGCGTTCCAAGTTCTCATCTGAAATTGTGACACTTTTATATGTTGTTCTGAGTGATAGGACTAGACCTAGCCATTCAAACTCCTTGATTTCATCCACAAAACTGTTGATGTTATCATTCCAGAATTTGTTGCCATTCCCTTCATTGATAGCATCAATAAAGATTAAGACTCTAGTCCCTGCTTTTTGACCCAATAAGTTCAGTTTTTCTAGGAACTCACGAGAAGTAACTTTAATCTGTAACCTCTTAAAGATTTGTGACCAGGGCGATTCATCTAAAGTAAGCTGTTGACCTAGAATAAATAGAGAGGGATGCCCCGAGGCAATTCGAGTTTTAATAACGTCAGCAAGTAAATGAGATTTACCTATTCCGGCTTTTCCTTCGAGAAGTAAGAAGGGGTTGTTAGCTAATTTGACTGTTATTGAGGTAATAAACGTAAGTAAATTATTGCACGCATAATCAAACTCCCGCAGCTCTCTCAAAGTAGATGAATACTTATCGCTGAAGTGATTAGCTTCACCTTCTTTTTTGGCCTCTTCCCGTAACTCCCACAATACTGATTCCGACTCATTAATGGCTTCCTGACATCTGGAAACATTATCAATAAACTTATTCGTTGGAACTTCACTTAATTTAGAAATGTCAGGTTCTTGATAGAGGTTAAAAATGTTGTTTAGCGACTCAGCTATTACGGATAATGGTGTAGCAATTTCATCACATTGGTGAAGTTTATTTCCTTTGATAAGAAAACTATCGATATGTGAATAAAACATATCAGAAAATGCTTGAGTCCTTCCAAGGCCCTCAAATACCTTGGCAATATCAAGTTTTAAATTTAACTCAGGTGTATATCGTCCACCTAAATCCGCAATTGCCAGTGCGTTTTTTTCATTTAACCAATCATTGCTCAGGTGAAATGTTAACTTCTCATCTAATGATTGCAGTATGAGCTTTATCTGTAATATTTCATTACTGATATCGAATATTTTTTCTTTATAAGTTTCTTCAAAATGGAGTTTTTTCAACTTTTCACAGTTGTTTATCTTAATCGTTAAAATCGCATAAAAACGTTCAAGTTGCTGCTGCGTTGGGGGTAATACATTTGGATTTTCATTAAACTTATTAACCAATTCCGATTTGTCAGGTAACTCGCTAAACAATACATATTCATTCAGGACATCAAATAACGGCTGAGATTGATAGAACGGAACCTTGTCTGAATCTTTTGGGTATTCAGTTTCAAACTCTGAAGTTGTTTCCTCAATAAGCTGATAGAGCCTGTCTACATACTTTTGCTTTGGAAAAAGCAGGTTGCGAATATAGCCATATCCCTCTTGTGTTATAAATTGGTCTACGAATTTTGTAGCAACGTAATAAGCTACTCCGCCAACAGCCATTGAGACAGGTTCCATTTTATCTATCCTACATTCTTATAATTTTGTCAAAGCCTCTTGGCTTTAGTGAAGTGCTACATCCCACCATAAAACGTATTCACAAAGCCCTTAAACTTCTCAGCCAGCCTTGGTATTACCTTCTTGCGTTGTAATACACTTGGGGGCTTTTCCATCGTTGCTACGATGTCTTCACGCAGTGGTTCTTGGTTGTTGAAGATCATGCGTTCGACCAGCTCTTTTACGTTTTCTGGAATAAGATTTTCTTCCTCAGCCATTTGTTGGGTGGCTTTTTCTTTTTCTACTTCCCAGTAAACTGCAAACGCGTCATCCACTTCTTCCGCTGACTTCACTTCTGGTAAGTTTTCTTGGATGAATTTATCAATTAATTCTTGTTTGCTGCGAAGGTTAGGATCACCACCAATAACCTGCATAAGTGCTTTATATTGATACTGATATTCTTCTTCAGTATCTGTCTCTTTGAGCTTGCTAAGCAGCTTTAAGATGTAGGCAACATTTACTTCATCCATTGCCAGTAGCTCTAGTTCAAAGTCGACTTCTTCGAGAATAGATTCTTTTTCAGGTACTGTGTTTGTCTTAACTTTGTCATAAAGATCAAGGTACTTGCTCTTATAGTCTTCGAACTCTTGTTCACTGATGTCTACGTCATCAAACTCAAAGTCGGCAAAGGTTGAAAGCACGTTACGCAAGCGCATTAATTCCCTAAAGGCTTTAACGTATTCCAGCTCCATATGTTCATCTTGCAATGAATCAACACTATCTACCTCTGGCGCAATTTTTTTAAGCTGCTCTAAAGCCCGGTTAAACAGCTTAAGGAATTCTTCATACGACGGCATTATCACCGTGTCTCTGGCGTCTTTGTTTGAGAACAGTGCTAAGGCTTCATCTGTGCGCTTTTTAAGATTACGGAAACAAACAATATTGCCCTGTGATTTTTGCTCATTCAGAATACGGTTAGTGCGTGAATACGCCTGAATTAATCCATGGTATTTAAGGTTTTTATCAACGTACAAAGTATTAAGTGTTTTGCTATCAAAGCCGGTAAGGAACATATTCACAACCAACAAAATGTCGATTTTGCGCTCCCGAACCTTCTTTGAGATATCGTTGTAGTAGTTATAAAACGATTCACTGTCTTTCGTGGTATAGCTACAACTGAACATCTCGTTGTAATCGCCAATGAACTGTTCTAGCTTATCTCGGCTATGGCTATATGCGGCTTGAGGTTCGGCAACTTTATCCAACACGGCCTCATCTAAGCCATCAGCGTCTGGGTCTTCTTCATTGGCAGCATATGAGAATATCGTCGCAATTCTGAGGTTGTGTTTACCTTCAGCCTTTTTCTTAGCAAACAGCTCATAATACTTAATTAAGGCAGGTACGCTCGACACACAGAACATGCCGGTAAATTCTTTACTGTGCGTTTTGCGTTTATGCTGAGCGATAATGTAATCAACGATCTTTTCTAACCTAACATCAGATTCCATCAGCTCTTTGGTATCAATGCCTTCAACCTCAATATCCACCTCATTAGCGCTGTCTTTCTTCTTATAGCGGCCAACGTACTCAATATTGAATTTGAGCACGTTCTCGTCCTTAATCGCATCAACAATGGTGTATTTATGAAGTGGCTTGTGGAATAAGTCTGTCGTAGTGTATTTACGAGATGATTTTGATACCGCATTCTTTTCAAGAATAGGTGTACCGGTAAAACCAAACATTTGATGATTAGAGAAGAACTGAGTGATTTTCTTGTGGGTATCGCCAAATTGACTGCGATGGCATTCATCAAATATAAACACCATATTTTTATCTTGCACCGGTTCCATTCGTTTAGAGTAGCGTTTATGGCTAATGGCGTTATTGAGCTTTTGTATGGTAGTAACAATCAGTTTGGTATTTCGTTTCTCGTTAACTTTATCCTCAGGAATTGGCGCGTCAGTAAACTGATCCACTAACAACTTAGTGTTATCAGTGCTATCTACACAACCTTTGGCAAAGCCATTAAATTCTTTACTGGTTTGGTAGTCGAGGTCTTTACGATCAACCACAAATACCACTTTATGGATGTTGCTATCGCCGGTAAGAAGTTGTGCTGTTTTAAACGAGGTTAGTGTCTTACCAGAGCCTGTGGTATGCCAGATATAACCGTTGAGCTCATCAGTTGGTTGATTCTGAGCTTTTAACTGTTCACGTTCTGCAACTCGTTCAATAATGGCTTCTGTGGCATAGATTTGATACGGACGCATGACCATAAGAATGCGGTCAGTTTCGTTCAATACCACATATTTAGTGATCATATCTGTCAGGTGTTGAGGCGTTAAAAACTCGTCGGCAAACTTAGTTAATTCTGTAAAACGCTCATTTTTAACATCGGCCCAATAGAAGGTTTGTTTAAAGCTTTGTTTGCGATTATTGGCGTAATACTTAGTATTGACTCCATTTGAAATAACAAATACCTGAACATACTGAAATAAGCCATCTTCCGCCCAATAAGAGTGGCGCTGGTAACGGTTAATTTGGTTAAACGCCTCTTTAAGCTCTAGTCCTCTGCGCTTAAGTTCAATTTGAACCAGCGGCAAGCCATTAACCAGTATGGTAACGTCATAACGGTTTTTATAATGGCCTTCTAGCGTTACTTGCTGAGTTACTTGGAAGTGATTCTTACTAAAGTCATCATCAAGAAATCGAAGATAACCAACGGTGCCATCGTCCTTGTTGATTTGTAGCCTATCACGTAGCGTTTTCGCTTTATCAAACACGTTGCCTTTTGATAAAGCATTACGAATTTGCTTAAGCTCATTATCACTAATATCAAAGCCATTCAGCTTTGAAAGCTGCTTTTTAAGGTTAGCTCTAAGGGACTTAACATCATTAATGACGGCTTTTTCAAAGCCACCTTTAACGAGCTGTGCTACTAAGTTATTTTCTAATTCTTGTTCTGACTGATAGGCCACAATAACTCCTTGTACTTCTAATCCTTAAACAAACATCTGCTGCAACAAGCCTTTTTTAAACGTTTGAGTCAGTTCAATTTGCTGATTTACTGCATCGAGCTTTTTATCAAGAACTCGCAGAAAAGCCGCTATTTTTTGCTGTTCTTCATAGCATGGAGCTAAAATTTTTACATCATGAAAAAACTCACTAACACTGACGTTCAACAAACCGTGGTTTCGAGCACCTTCTTGAGCAATTTTGTTTATTTCCCTATTTAAGTTACCAGCTTCAAAATATTGCTCCCAGAACTCATCGTGCTGTTCACCATGAGACTTAAAGCAGATGTAAAGTGTCGAGACGACACCTTTATCATAATTATTTAGGCGTTTAATTGCGCCCATTGGATAGCCTTTTGAATAGCTTTTGTTGTAAGCAAAATCACCTTTTTCTAACAAGTAGTAACCAGTAACATCCTTAGCAGATACAGACTTATTAAAATACTTTTCTTGGTTAATCAGTCCTTGTTGAGCTGAAATTGTTAAAACATTTTGGTTATCTTCTTTATTCTTGCGTGTTACCCGCTCAAAAACTTGCTCAAACTTCTGCTCTTGCCAATCAGGAAAGGCATTGCCATTGTCATCTTTAAAGCGGATTTCTTGCTTGAATAGCTTTTGCATCACGCCTTTTTTGTATTGAGTCAGTAAGGCATGTTTTTCTTTAATTAGGCTGATTTTTTCATCCACCGAAGAAAGAAATTCAGCTACTTTTTTTTGTTCATCAATAGATGGAAGGTTGATTTTTAAGCCTTTCAAATCTGAGTTATAAACGTTGCTGATACTTGCACCTCTGGCGAGTGTTGAAATTTTTTTTCTCAGCTTTTCATTTATGTAATAAGAGACATAAATTGGCGAGTAATCAATAGTGCCATTTGGTCTTAACACATTAATAGTTCTGCCGATAGCAACATCTTTAAGCATCAAAGCTGAGGCAGAACCAATGTCTAATGGGTCTTCTCCTGCCGATGGCAATAGAATCTCATTTCCAAAGCTAAAAGTCAGTTCAGAGCGCGGTAAATTCGTGCAATTAATGGTTTTCGAAATAACTTCTCCATACATGTGGTATAGCTCACCATATCTAACACAGGGAACTTCATATTCGGGAGAAGCTTCATTTTGTTTGATATTCTTGCCAGATGAAAAAGTAAAAATGTCTTCAAATTTATGTCTTGGATAGCCTTTCTCGTTGCTAAAACCAGTAAATCTAATCATAGGAAGAGTTCGATTTTCCATAATTTCCCTCTTTAAAATGGCGCTTTGATATTAAGCTCAGAACAAAACTGATGAATAGCTTTATTAATATCCTGTAACTTATTATCAAACTGTGAAAGTTCTGAAGCCACATTTTCTATATCAACAGCCTCTTCTTCTTCAAAGGTATCTACATATCTAGGAATATTTAAATTAAAGTCATGTTCCTGTATAGATTCTCGATTCATAACCGGCAGAATGGGAGCAACATAGGAAAATTTCTCGATGTTCTCTCTATGTGCAACAGATTCTAGAATTCTTTCTAGGTCTTCTTCTCGAAGATAATTCTGATTGGCTGCTTTGCCATAATATTTACTAGCATCAATAAACAAAACATTATCGCTATGTTGTCGATTCTTTTTAAGCACCAGAATACAAGTTGGAATAGATGTACCGTAGAATATGTTGGCGGGTAAACCGATAACAGCATCTAGGTAGTTCTTATCTTTAATCAAATGCTTACGAATATGACCTTCAGCAGCTCCACGGAATAACACGCCATGCGGTAAAACAACAGCCATAGTGCCGTCGTCATCTAGTTGATGAACCATATGTTGTACGAATGCAAAGTCGGCCTTTGAGGAAGGTGCTAACTTGCCATAATCTTGAAAACGTTCGTCAGTTAAGAAGCCAGTGGCAGCACTCCAACTGGCTGAAAACGGAGGGTTTGCTACCACCGCTTCAAAGCGCTTTTCAATATGGTGTGGCTGTTCTAACGTATCGTCTTGTTGAATATCAAACTGGCGATAATGTACCCCGTGCAAGATCATATTCATGCGAGCAAGGTTGTACGTACTAGGGTTAGATTCTTGGCCGTAATAGTTGCCCACTTCTTTGACTTCTTTAGCTACACGTAACAACAATGACCCTGAACCACAGGTTGGGTCGTAAACGCTTCGCAATTTGTCTTTGCCCATAGTTACGAGCTTTGCTAGCAATTTTGAAACCATTGGAGGGGTATAGAATTCACCGGCTTTTTTACCGGCACCAGAAGCAAACTGACCTATTAGATATTCGTAAGCATCACCTAATACATCGATTTCTGTTTCGTGGTGTAGGAAGTCGATATCATCAAGATGAACAAGGATTTTTGAAATCAGCTCGTTCTTGGCTTTTTCAGTTTTTCCCAGCTTGTTTGACGTTAAATCTAAATCATCGAACAGACCATTGAAGTCATCTTCTGATGCGGTACCCATGGTGCTTTGTTCAATATGGTTAAGCACTTCAGATAATGCTTCTAGGATAAACTCACCGTTTTCACCTTTTTGAGCAAGCACATGGAATAGCTCGCTTGGCTTTAAAAAGTAACCTAAGAGATCAATGGCTTCTTCTTGAATAGCCTCTAGATATTCTTTGCCTTCATCGGTGTTTTCGTCAATGGCATCAAACTTAATACCATCCTCTTTTAATAGCTCGTCTGCATATATATCCATACGCTCAGACAAATACTTGTAGAAGATAAACCCTAAAATATAATCACGAAATTCATCAGCACTCATGTTGCCACGTAAGGCGTTGGCAATATTCCATAACTGTTTTTCGAGTGCTTTTTTGTGTTGTTCAACCATCTTGGTTACTGTTCCTAATTAAGTTGTTGGCCTGGTGTTATTGAGAAGTCGATTAAATCGACCAGGCCATTTTTATTCTTCAAATACAATTGGTACTCGTCGCCAGTTAACGTTGCATTGTCTGTACAATCAACATTCCACTGACGAAGTAAGTAATTTGCTAAAGCAGCTCGAACCTCAAGTTCAAGTATGCCCTTTGTCATGCCGTAATCCATTTCAATCGCCTTGCTATGGCTAAGGCTTGGGTGTGGTACTAGCTGCAATTCACACAGCGTATTCCAAGCGCTATCCATGTCGGCTAATTCATTACTTTTAGGCTCAGTTTCTTGTAGTTCGATACGCTTGAACCGTGTGCAAACAAAATCCCGAAACTCGTTGCTCTTGCGGTCATATGCTCGCACATGCCAACGATGACCGTTATTAACAATGGCATGTGGTATTAACTCCCGTTTGGTTGCTCCGCTGCTAAGAGACTCATATTCACATTTAATCGCTGAATTTGAGTAAATCGCTCGCATGATGGCTGAAATGATTTCAACGTTTGGGTGAAGCAACCGAATCGAATCAAAGCATGCCGATGACTTCTCTTGTGGCAACGAGAAACCATCTCCAAAGCCTTTTGCTAATGTTCTTAGGGCTTCCTCAGGATCATGCTCGAAAATGGCTCTGAATGCGTCTGAGCGCACATAACGCTTATTCTCATGCATAAGCACAGCATTGTCTGGTGCTAATTCTCTATACAGAGAAAGATCACGTGTACATGATGCCAAACCAGTTCCAAATTTTTGTATCAAGTCAGCCCTTGCTATTTGCCCAAAAAATTCAAGGCTAAAGTCAATAAAAGCAAGGCGTTCGCGCTGTGCATGATTAAGATTTTCGAGCTGCATACTTTAATAAAACCAAGTTTTAATCAAAGTACATTAGCTTAAACGGCAAAAAGGAGCAATCAAATTGATGTAATCATTTTGATTGTTTTGGGGTTGTTGGTGTAGGCTTAAGTGACTGTTGACCAGAAAAAGGCATACCCGTTATGGTTGAAGCTGTCATAAGGTTTGAAATTAATAATGACTCTCTAACGTTAGATGACATTGACAATTGTCTCTTCGAGGCGGGGTTTGATGATGCAATTATAAGCCACTCAGGAGGTGGAACAATTGCAATCGAATTAACTAGAGATGCGATTAGCCATGCTAAGTTGGTCGAATCAGTTGTTGCCACGGTCATGAGCGTTATCCCGAGTGCAAAAGTAATCCATGCTTCGAGTGACAGTTGGCAAACAAGCCAAAAGCAACTTATAAACCCTATCAAGAACAAAGACCTAGCTAACCCCGGAGTCGATGTTTCGATTTCTAGAATTCGAAGCCAACAAAAGCTTAGAAGCATTGCTGAAATTGAGGACGGTGATATTGTCGATATTCCAGATGACAAAGAGCTACTGCATCCTGCTCGATATTTCGAGGCTCTGTACTTACATAAATTCCGAGCCCAAGGACTGAGCAATAGTGACCTCTGCAAAGTGTTAGGCCTGTCTGTCGAGCAATTCAGTGATTTTCTTAAAGGGAATGAGGGGGTAACTATTACGTTCGCTAAACGACTTGAGGAGGTCACTGGAATGCCTAGTGAGTTCTGGTTACGCACTCAGAGCAAATTTGATAATTCACGTAAATAAGATTGCTGGAGATCAGTATCAAGGCTTGATTTAAATATCCACGATCAGAATGAAGCCTTCATCTTAATACCAGGATCAGAATCAAGGCTTATTTCAATATTAGAGTTTATCATCAAGGCTTCATTTTAGTATTGAGATCAGAATGAAGGCTTATTTCAATATTCGAGTTTATCATCAAGACTTCATTTTAGTATTGAGATCAGAATGAAGGCTTATTTCAATATTCGAGTTTATCATCAAGGCTTCATTTTAGTATTGAGATCAGAATGAAGGCTTATTTCAATATTCGAGTTTATCAGCAAGGTTTCATTTTAGTATTGAGATCAGAATGAAGGCTTATTTCAATATTCGAGTTTATCATCAAGACTTTATTTAAGTATTGAGATCAGAATGAAGCCTTTTTCTAATATCCTTAAACAGAGTCAAGACTATTTAAATACCATACGCAGGTTGATATATGATTGTGAAAGTAGGTAAAAATGGGGCTATTCCACTACCTGACAATAAGGAATGTAATTTAAATATCGGTGATATTCTATTATGTAAGCTTACTGAAGATAAGCGCTCAATTGAACTTGAAAAATTTTCAGATCAATCTTTAACTGATGAACAAATAAAAGTACACGGCTATTTAGCTCGCGTGGAGCCACTAAACCCTGATGACTACAACTAAGCTATTTGACTGAAATGATTTCTTCGTTAACTTACTCTATGATTGCTGAAAGCAAGTCTTCTTGTATCATAAAGAAGGCTTAATTCTAATATCGGCGATCAGAATGAAGCCTTGATGCTAGTAAAATTTAGTTGTAACAATCTAAATTGAATTAGTCTGAATGTAATCTGTCAGTTTCGTTTTCTTGATGTGATTATACCTGACAGACTACCTAAATTGGTTCTGCCCCAAAATGAGTTAACGTAAATGCACTAAGGGTGGCTTTGAGCGAAAAGCAGACATTGACCGTTAATCGTTTCAACGACGGCAATTAGCCATACGTTGCATGTTTGCTCCCTTACTGGTTTTACGATATCCAAAACCGACATAACGACCATTAAGCAAATACCAAAGTAAAATAGGTATGTGCTCCAATCATATAGCCAAAGAGGATAAAGCGTTAATAGCACTGCTACAGGCCCTAGAATGCTGAAGACAGCTCTGGTATGGTTTTTATTTTTGTGCCAGTTGTATAAGTTTACCAATAGTTCCAAAGATGCAAAAATAGGTAAAAGCGTATTTACAGCTATTCCTTCGAAGTGAGAGAAGAAGCCTAGTCCTAATGCCGATGCAAGTGACCTTAATGCAGGGAGGCAGGCCGTGCCGCTAGCCAAACGCCACTAGAGCCTACTCTGTCTAATATTTTATTTATCATTTGAAAGTCTATTGGTTGATATTACCATCATTCTAAACTCCGTATACAAGTACGGAGTCAATCATTTTAATGAGTCAATTATGGGGCAATGTGTTGGATCTTCGTTTTGCATACAGGTATTTGTCATACCCACAATTACTTTCTCTAAACGTTGAAGGTCATTAATTTTGTCTCGAATGATTGCTAACTTTTGTCGGTTTAATAGCTCAACTTGAGCGCAGTTGCTGTCCATAGACATTAGCGATTTTATTTCTCTTAACGTAAAGCCGAGCGCTTTGGCTTTTGTGATAAACCTAAGTTGTCCTGCTATTGATTCGTCATATTGTCTATAACCAGATATTGGTTTTTCAGGTTGTGTAATCAGTCCTTCTCGTTCATAAAAACGAATGGTTTCTACATTTAAATTTAATGATTGTGCTAATTTGCCAATGGTTTTCATTATTGCCTTTGTGAATACTACTAATCTAAAGTTATATTTAGTTCAACTATCTAATGACTTGATAATGCCACAGACTTCAATTGTACCGTCAGACCCGCAAGAGCTTGCCATTAGTTTTAACTCTTTTTTGAGTGCATTCAATTCCTTCATTCGTTGATTAACTAAAGTTAGTTGCCGATCAATTAATGCATTTACACTAGAGCAACTCTCCTCTGGCTTGTTTTTTAATTCAATGAGTCGCTTAATATCATTAAGCGGAATATCTAAACTTCGACAATGCTTTACGAACTCTAGCTCTTTAAATGCCTTATTAGAATACAACCTGAAATTCCCTTCAGTGCGATCAGGATCTGACAGCAAGCCCTCCTTTTCATAATATCGGATGGTTTGTACTGAATACCCCGATGTTTTCGATAACTCACCAATTTTCATAAAATTTCCAAATAAACTTGACCCTATAGTCACTATAGGATTTATAGTTAGAGCATACAAGTTAATCGGAGATGAAAATGAGCGATTGTGGGTGTGAAGTTGAGCTAAAAGATAACCAGCAAAAAACGGTGCTTTATTGGCTTCTGGCTATCAATGCCTCGATGTTTGTTTTTGAAATTGGCTTTGGTTGGTTATCAGAATCAACGGCTTTAATTGCAGATTCGTTAGACATGCTAGCGGATGCAATCGTCTATGCAATTGCACTATACGCGGTGGGAAAGTCAATCCAACATAAGGCTAATGCTGCTTTAGTGAGTGGCTATTTCCAACTGGGGTTAGGCGTGCTAATTCTAATGGATATTGCTAGAAGGCTGTATGGTGAAAGTGAGCCTCACTCTTGGTTTATGATTGGCGTAGGCATGGTTGCTTTAGTTGCAAATGTGATTTGTCTCATCCTTATTCGAAAGCACAACAACGATGAAGTACATATGAGAGCTAGCTGGATATTTTCAGCGAATGATGTAATTGCAAATCTTGGTGTCGTTATCGCAGGCATACTCGTTATGGTGCTGAAACAGCGTTGGCCTGATATCGTCATTGGTAGCATCATTTCAATGTTAATTCTTCGAGGCGCTTACCGAATACTAAGCGATGCTAAACAAGAATTAGCTGTTGCTGAGAAAACACGTTAAACACCAAATGAAGATAAACAATCAACCTTTGGTTGTTCAAAGTAAGGAAACATCAATGAATAGCAAATATCTAGAAAAAACCAAGATAGTAAATTTTGAACACTCTACAATTCAATCATTAATTTCTGAGCGTAATTGGCAAGAACTCGATGACTTCAACAAAATTGGTGCAGCCTACCAATTTGTTAAAGATGAAATATTATTTGGTTACAATGAGAGTGATGATATTTCAGCAAGCAGTGTTTTAGCCGATGGTTACGGACAATGCAATACCAAGGGTAACTTGCTGATGGCTTTGTTACGAGGATTAGGTATTCAATGTCGTTTTCACGGCTTTACTATTGAGCAGCGATTACAAAAAGGAGCTATTCCAACTTATGTATTTTGGTTAGCACCTAAATATATCATTCATAGTTGGATTGAAGTTTATTTCAAGGATCGTTGGATAAACTTAGAAGGCTTTATATTAGATGAACAATATTTAAGTTCACTACAGCACAAATTTAGTCAAATAAAAAACGAATTTTGTGGTTATGGTGTTGCAACAAAGTGTTTCTCTTCGCCAGATACAGATTGGCGTGGTCAAGATACCTATATACAAAAAGAAGGTATTCATGATGATTTTGGTGTTTATAATTCCCCTGATGAGTTTTATCTCGAAAAAGGAACTAACTTATCAGGAATCAAACGTTGGATGTATCAACGAGTGATCCGTCACTTTATCAATTTTAACGTAGTCAATGTAAGAAATTTAAAAGTTCTTGAGGTGGAAAATGCACAATCATAGCCATAGCCATTCGCATGGAAAAGACGACCGTATAGGTTGGACATTTTTCCTTAATGTTTCATTTACTATTATCGAATTTATTGGTGGTTGGCTAACCAACAGTACCGCTATTATGGCTGATGCTGTACATGACCTGGGTGACAGTTTATCTATAGGATTCGCTTGGATACTGAGTCGTTTCTCGGATAAAGAAGCATCCGATAGATTTAGCTATGGCTATCGTCGTCTTACCCTGTTTGGCGCATTAATTAACAGTATTGTATTAGTTATTGGTTCTGTCTGGGTGCTATTTGAAGCAATACCAAGATTATCTAATCCTGAAATGCCAATGGCTGAAGGAATGTTGGGTCTTGCATTACTTGGGGTTGCTGTTAATGGGTATGCAGTATTTAAACTAAAAGCGGGTAAAACGCTGAACGAAAAAGTACTTACGTGGCATTTGCTTGAAGACGTACTTGGCTGGGTTGCAGTCCTAATTGTTTCTATCGTGCTGCTTTTTGTAGATCTACCAATATTAGATCCTTTGCTTTCTATAGGCTTTACACTGTTTATATTGTTTAACGTTTTGAAAAACCTGAAAACAACATTGGCACTATTTCTTCAAGCTACACCTGATGAAGAAGTGCAGAATAATATTGAAAAAGCGATAAAGGCTATACCTGAAATTAATGGGATTCATCATATGCACTTTTGGTCATTAGACGGGGAAAGTCACGTATTAACTGCTCACCTAGAGTTAGCCCATAACTTTGAGGTTGATAAATTAATTAGGCTAAAACAACAAGTGGCTAAGGAACTTTCTTCTTATAATTTATCTCATACAACCATTGAGTTTGAGTTTCCTCAAGAAACTTGCCGTGACGAGCATGAAAAACATGCGCATGGCTAGTTTAGAAAACCTTTTTTTGATATTATAATTTTTCATATTTAAGTAGGTGTTTATTTTGAAATTCAATGTTGCGTTAAAAATACTATTAGTCGTTTCGATTGTTTTGCAATCGTTAACTGCTGTTGTATCCGCAACACCTGAGAATCACCAAATAGATATAGAGCACCTTCAAATTCAACATGATCATGCAGATGATCGAAATGTCTCAAATGATAATGTAGGTGATGAGCAGCATAATGAAAAAGATTGTCATCACTGCGGACATTGCAGTGGCAGCCACTTATCTTGGATTTTAGTCAGTAATTCAAATACCACGGGCAAACTAAACATTATCAATAAAACGCCTTATCAAATTGATCAAACAAGTACCTTTCATGAAGCGATACTTCGTCCGCCTATTTCTTAATTAGATTAATTTTTAATGACCTATTTATCCTTTAATAATGGATAAAGGTTTCGTGTTTATTAATTTTAAAATTAAGAATTTTTATGTATATATATTTAAAAAATGCAGGTTTAGTCCTGTCTTTATGTATGGCTGTGAGTTTTTCAGTTGCCACTTATGCCAAACAGAAAAGTATTTCATGGCTAGATAGTCAAATAAATAAAGATCCCGAAGTTGTTGCGGCTAAAGAGTTACTTAATGCAAGTAATCATAGAGCCAAGAGCTTAACTAAAGCCGTATATAACCCAGAGCTTGAAGCAAGCTATGAAAAAGAGGGTGATTTTGATAATTATTCTATTGGTATCAGTCAAACGATTGATTTTTGGGATAAGCAATCAGCAAATAAAAGCATTGGTGAAATTGGTGTTTATGCAAACCAGCAACAATTGTTATCTCTACTCGATTCTAAAAAGGCTAACGCTTTAACTGCAATAGTTAATTGGCAAGCAGCAAAAAAGGTGGCTCAGTTACTTTCAGTAAGAGAAAATCAATTACAAACGCTCGTTGGAATTATTGAAGATAAGCGAAAAGCAGGACTTTTAGAGCCACTTGACGCTGAACTGGTTTATTTAAACTTGTCCCAAGTTTTCAGTGAAATATCTGAGTCGCAAATTGCTTTGAAAAATGCAGAGGTAAATGTTCAGGAGTTATTGCCTGATTGGACGCCTAATACTACCAATTTGTTTTCATTTACTTTTGGAGCAACAAACTATTCATTTAACTCTCAGTGGGTTGAGGAACATCCAAAAGTTAAACTCGCTAGAGCGCAATGGAAGATAAAACAATCTAAAGCTCAACTAACCACTATGGAATCTAAAGCCAATCCAACCATTGGAGTTAACGCAGGGAAAAGTGGAGATGAAGACTTGATTGGCGTGACTTTCTCAATGCCTTTAAATATCAGAAATAACTATTCAGATACTGTTAAAGCCGCTTATTCAGAAGCAATTGCAGCAGAGGCTAACTTTCGGTCGGTTTATCGAAAGCAGTCATTTGAAGCAAAAGCTAATTATGAATCGCTTATTGTCAGTAAAAAATATTATGAGCAATGGCAAAAACTGACAAAAGGCAGATTAGATAGCAGCGAAAACTTATTAAATAAGCGCTGGGAAGCTGGTGACATTAATACTTCTGACTACTTACTTGCATTAAATCAACGTGCGGAAGGGCTTCATGCAGGAATACGTTTGGAAAATCAATTCAAGCTTGCAGAAATATCCTTCATTTTAAGTATGGGTCAGTTATCCAAATTTGAGATTTGAGCGCTTTGTTTTTTCAGTAGCGAAAAACGAAATCTTAAATTTATTAAAAATATAGGTTACAAAAATGAATACAGTAATTAGTAAAAAATTTTTAGCCGTAGTAATTAGCTGCCTGTTAGTTGGGTTTACTACAAATCATGATGCTTTTGCACAGTCGTCAGATGGAACTGGTTCTGTCACAAACGTTTCGAAACAAGAAGAAAAAGAACATCAAGATGAGCATGAACACGAAAAGGGACATGAAGAAGATAAAGGTGACCATGACGAGCACGGCCATGAAGGTGGTAATAAAGAGGGAGAAGAAGGACATGAAGAAGGTATCACTATTGATCCAAAGAAGATGTCGCTTGCTAACATTAAAGTGGAAAGTGTTAAGCCTGAATATCAATTTAGCACCGTATATGCACCAGGCGAAATAAAAGCTAATGGCTATAAAAGTTATGTGGTATCGCCACGTACAGAGTCAGTCATTATTAGTCGCCATGCAGCGCTTGGAGAGCATGTAGAAATAGGTCAGAAGTTAGTTACATTATTTAGTGAAGCAATGGCACAAGCACAGGCTGACTATTTAATCGCTTCAACCGAATGGCAACGTGTGAAAAAGCTGGGTAACAAGACGGTGAGTGAAAGTAGATTATTACAAGCAGAGACTACATACAATGCGAGTTACGGGAAGCTTATTGCTTTAGGGTTAACTGAAAAAGCAATAGATGGCATTTCTAACAAAGACATAAAAGCGTTTGGGCAATATACATTAATTGCTCAGCGTGAAGGGGTTGTACTTCAAGACGATTTTATCCAAGGGCAACGTGTTGATGCTGGTGATTCAGTAATGTTGTTAGCAGATGAAAAACAACTATGGGTTGAAGCAAAAGTTTCTCCAAATAAAAAGCTAAATTTATCAATTGATTCTCCTGCGGTACTTAAATTAGAAGGCCAGAGTTACAATGCCAAAGTTATCCAAGAAGCCCATACAATTGACCCTATTACTCGTACTCGAATTATTAGGTTAGGAGTAGATAATTCGGATGATAATCTTCATTCAGGCATGTTTGTAAAAGTTTACTTTCAGTTTGCCACAAAGCAGAAAGTGATGGCTGTGCCAGAAGAAGCATTGATCCGCAGCGCAGATGGTGATTGGACAGTATTTGTCGAAGACCACCCTGGAGAATTTAAAGCTGTAGAAATAGAACTAGGCCGAGCCTTAGGTGGTTTTAGAGAAATCATTGGCCTTGATAGTGGAACGCGAATTGTAACTAAAGGCGCATTTTTTGTTGCGTCTGAAATCGCTAAAGGCGGATTTGATCCGCACAACCACTAGGGAGCAAGACTATGTTTAATAAAATAATAGATTGGTCTGTTAATAATAGACTCCTGATTTTGATTGCGCTGTTTGCCACTATGGTTGGTGCAGTTATGGTGATCCCAAAATTAAATTTGGATGCCTTTCCTGATGTTACTAATGTTCAAGTTGCTGTAAATACTGAAGCGCCAGGACTGGCTGCTGAAGAAGTTGAACAACTCATTACGTACCCCATTGAAGCGGTAATGTATGCCCTACCTGATGTAGAACAAGTGCGCTCAATTTCTAAAACAGGCTTGTCTGGCGTTACGGTTGTTTTCAAAGAAGGCACCGACATTTACTTTGCAAGACAACTCGTATTTGAGCGTCTTCAAGCCGCAAAAGAACTGATACCAGAAGGTGTTGGGACACCCGAAATGGGACCAAACACCTCTGGGCTGGGCCAAGTATTTCAGTATCTTCTTATTTCAGATAAAGGTGCAGGTTATGATGCTATGGCGCTTCGAAGCCTTAACGATTGGATTGTTAAGTTACTCGTTATGCCTGTCGATGGAGTCACTGATGTATTATCTTTTGGTGGTAATGTTAGGCAATACCAAGTCAATGTCGATCCATCTAAGCTCTTAGCATATGAACTAACGCAAGAAGACGTTGTTGGTGCCCTAGATAACAACAATGCGAATGTTGGCGGATGGTACATGAACCGTGGGCAAGAGCAGCTTGTGATTAGAGGCACAGGCTGGTTTGAGAGTGGTGAGGCTGGCATCAGTAATATCAAACAAGTTCCCGTTAAAACAGTAGATGGTACGGTTGTTACGGTTTCAGATATTGCTAAAGTTGAAATGGGCAGTGAAATTCGTCAAGGTGCTGTCACCATGACGCGCAAAACCGAAGACGGTAAAGTCGAAAATTTAGGCGAAGTTGTCTCTGGCATTGTCTTAAAACGCATGGGTTCAAATACTAAAGCCACCATTGATGGTATCAATGCAAGAATTCCATTAATTAATCAAGCATTGCCAAAAGGTGTTCGCTTTGAGCCTTTTTATGATCAGGCTGATTTGATTGAAAAAGCGGTAAATACAGTGGTTGATGCACTATTACTAGCATTTATTTTCATCTGTATTGTATTAGCACTATTTTTAATGAATTTACGTGCAACCTTCTTGGTATTAATATCTATTCCAATTTCAATTGGTATCGCGTTAATGATCATGGCTTGGTGGGGCATTTCTGCAAACCTTATGTCACTGGGTGGCATAGCGGTCGCTATTGGTATGCTTGTAGATGGCTCAGTGGTTATGGTTGAAAATATGTTTAAACATTTAAATAGACCTGACGCGACACATTCGAAATCGGTAAAGGAACGTGTTCCAACTTCTGACGCAGATCCGCACGATGTAGAACACGATGAGCACGGCATTAAATTACGTCTGCAAAATGCAGGTAAAGAAGTGGCTCGTCCCGTCTTTTTTGCTGCCTCGATTATTTTAGTCGTATTTGCGCCATTGTTCAGCTTTGAAGGGGTTGAAGCAAAGTTATTCCAACCTATGGCAATAAGCATCATCTTAGCCGTTGTATCTGCGATTGTGGTTGCGTTGTTTATCGTACCTGCACTGGCAACTTATTTATTTAAGTCAGGTGTAAAAGAGAGGGAAAGCTTTGTTCTTAGGCCATTAGACAAACTCTACAGAAAAGGGCTTACATTCGCACTAAAACGCACCAAGTTAGTCATTTCAGCCGCACTTATATTAGTTTTCTCTGCCTTTGCATTAGTTCCATTAATTGGTACTGAATTTGTACCTGAGTTAGAAGAAGGGACGATAAACTTAAGAGCAACGCTGGCACCTTCTTCCAGTTTAGATACCGCGCTCACTGTGGCACCAATTCTAGAAGAAAAACTAATGGCTTTTCCTGAAGTAACCTATGCATTAAGCCGAATTGGTCGAGCCGAAATAGGTGGAGATCCAGAGCCTGTGAATAACATAGAAATTTACATAGGGTTGAAGCCTGTTTCTGAGTGGACCAGTGCATCTAATCGATATGAACTTCAAGGGAAAATGGAGAGATCTTTAGAGGAGTTTCCTGGCTTACTACTAAACTTTTCTCAACCTATTGCGACTCGTGTTGATGAGTTACTATCTGGCGTAAAAGCTCAGTTGGCGATAAAGTTATTTGGCCCTGAGTTAGACGTTTTAGCAGCTAAAGGACAAGAGATCGAAGCGGCTATAAAGAGTGTTGATGGTGCAAGAGATGTTGCTCTTGAGCAAATTGCAGGTGAAGCGCAACTTGTCGTAAAACCTAATAGGCAAGAGCTATCGCGCTTTGGACTTTCAGTTGTTGATATAATGGAAGTTGTGCGAGATGGTATTGGAGGGGTTGAAGCTGGACAAATCATCAAAGGCAATGAACGTTATGATATTTACGTGCGTATTGAAGAAGAGTACCGACAAAATAAGGAAGCTATTTCAGATATTCGAATTCAGTCACCAACAGGCGCCTGGGTACGCTTAGGTGATGTTGCAACTGTTTCATTTGAATCAGGTCCTCCTCAAGTAAGGCGCGATGATGTTCAAAGGCGTGTCGTTATTCAAGCAAACGTTCAGAATAGAGATATGGGTAGTGTAGTAGCCGACATCAGAAAAGTTATTGCTGAGAAAGTTGACCTACCTTCAGGTTACTCGGTAGCAATAGGTGGCCAATTCGAAAGCCAGCAGCGTGCTCAAAGCAGACTAGCTATCGTTGTACCTCTATCTTTAGCGCTAATTGCATTGTTACTTTACTTTGCTTTTGGCTCTGTTGGTCAAGCTATGCTGATATTGGTCAACGTGCCGCTTGCTGTAATTGGCGGAGTTTTCTCCTTATATTTATCTGGACAATACTTGTCTGTACCAAGCTCCGTTGGCTTTATTACCTTATTTGGTGTAGCGGTATTGAATGGGGTCGTTATGGTAGAAAGTATCAACCAACGTATTAAAGACGGTCTAGAAGCATCTAAAGCCGTTTTTGAAGGCGCTACTTCAAGATTAAGACCTGTACTTATGACTGCTATAACATCAGCTTTAGGTTTGATACCGATGTTAATGTCTAATGGTGTTGGTGCAGAAATACAGCGCCCATTAGCGAGTGTTATTGTTGGCGGCTTGGTAACTGCAACACTGTTAACATTATTTGTTTTACCTGTTTTATATCGCTGGTTTTCAGAGAAAAAAATAAAAGAGCTATCCAGATAAAATTACTGTGAACTCTAACCCCACGCTAAAGTCACGTTTAGCGTGGGGTTATTGAGTAGATGAACGAAAAGAAAGATTAGATTTAACAATAAACTAATAGTCATGACTGCTTTGTCGGAATATTTGTCGTTAAACAGGCCAAAGCTAACTTCCGCTTTCGTATCTTTGCAGTCTTAATCTCTATGTGTCTCAAGGTCGGATTATGGCACAGACTGTGTGAAAACTCTGATCACCTTTTGGTCTAAGTATGTTCTGCTTATGATCTATTAATCTATACATTTAGTTCACTTAATATACTGATATTTATATAATTAGACTATTGATTCAGTTGAGGGTTGAGGCAGTATGTCAAAGTTTATAAGCGGTGAAAGTCGTGACCAATCAACGTTATTTCCAGAATCGTTGGAAGATTACGTCAGTGAAGATAATACGGTCAGAGTGATTGATGTTTTCATTGAGGAACTAAATCTAGCTGAATTGGGGTTTAAAGGATTAACTTTAA